>JAGCYK010000104.1 GCA_017960845.1 Clostridia bacterium
TTAATGATAACCGTTTGTCCTACATTTTGGGATGTATAGGAAGAAAACCTGGACGCTCCTTCAGAATTCAAATTGAGTCCAACAGCATATTGGCCCTGATTCATCGTAACATAAGCATTAGTTACGTGGTCAGCACCAACTAACATAACATCCCCTTCTGTATTTCCATCCGGAGACAAAATAAATTCTAGTGTTGCGGGGTCACCAATGATCTTGAAAATCTCTTCTGGCTCATCAACATCAGGAACTTCAACACGTATACGTGAAGAACCTTCTCTAACAACAGTAGCCTCGGTAAAGCCCTTGCCAGTAAGAAGATCTGTAAGCTGAGTGACCGTACCATTCATCTTGGCATCGTCAAAGTTTTCATTCTCAGCGGCCTCATAAACCGCGTACACTCCGCCTTTAAGATCAAGACCTAAATCAATAGCATAAATAAATCCATTGTATTTGTGCGATGAACCGAAAAAGCTATATTTAAATGATACAAAGGAAGCAACTATTCCGAAAACAGTCAAAACAGCTACTATAATGAATTTAATTAATGCGGGTTTTCTCTTCATTAATGAATAATCCTTAAAATGCAAATTGCATACTGCAAAAATTATATAATATCCTAAAGAGACAAGTCAAATGAAAAGGTCGTCAATATACGCTATAATCAGCTTAAGAACGTGCTGTTTTTAGCAAAATATTGCCTGATTAGATAAGCGTCTCGTTTATCACACTATAGAAAGTAGATATTATTATATTATCATGACTATTGTCACGTTATTTTTACGAAGTTTTTAGCAAGAAAAAAGAGAATGCTCTATTAACTAAACAAAGCATTCTCTATTAGTTTTCCATTTATTATTCCTTATTATCTTCTTGAGTATTTTCCTGACTATCTTCTTCGAAAGAACCAAAATCAGAAAAAGCTTCATCCTCAGGAGGCTTATAGTCTGAAGGCTTATCCTTGCCACCTTTTTTCTTAGCAAGTTTTGCTTCTTTAGCGAGTCTTTCTGCTTCAGCTTTGGCAGCATCTTCTTCAGCTTTGCGCTTTAAATAAATCTCGCCTCTTGAAATAAATGAGTATAGCGCATTAATGTCAAAAGTGAGCGTAGACTTATTTGATTCAGTTCCCGTTTCAATAGTAAAACGCTGTCCGCCCTCTGGAGTTGTTTCAACATCAATTACAGTTCCTATTATTCCACCTATTGTAAGAATAACATCGCCGATGCTGATGCTGTTCCTAGCTTCGTTTTTCTCTTGATCCTTTCTTTTATTGAACAAAGGCATAACAAACATCACTATGCCAAGTAAAATCAAAACAATTAAAATAGTGGGAAGAAATGAATTTCCACTATTGCAACTATCAGTAGCAGTTCCGCTTGATAAAAACAATGAAATGTTCATAAAATAATTCCTCTTTTTTAGATTCAACAAAATTATAGTTTAAACTAAGCCCAAAATGCAAGCAAATAATGAAAAAAAGGCTTTTCTAGGCATATATTAACTCACTTTTAAGTTTACCATTTATGCTTCTTGCACATGTTAAAAAGCCACCAAATTGAGAATAAAATAAGTTAAAAATGTGTTGCAAATTTATATGTCTTTTGATATATTAAATAAGCATTGGTGCGTGTGGTACCATAGCCAAGTGGTAAGGCATGGGCCTGCAAAGCCCTGACCCCCGGTTCAAATCCGGGTGGTACCTCCAAACGCCCGAGTGGCGGAATGGCAGACGCGACGGACTTAAAATCCGTTAGTAGAAATACTGTACCGGTTCAAGTCCGGTCTCGGGCACCAATGAATAAAATAAAGGTCATATTCGTTTTCGTTTGAATATGACCTTTTCTTTTTTTATTGATTTAATAATCTTAATACTCGGATTTAAAAGGATCGTCGTTGCTATTATCCGACGCTGCGGCACGCTCGTAACTCGGATCGTTGACTTCTCTTCTTACCTTGAAAACGACTACTAGATACATTATAGCGTAAACTAAAGCAGCAATTAGAGTTATAAAAGAGAATACTCCTATAAGGCCAAGAGTACCTGCATCTATTCCACCATCGGCTGCGGAAGGATCCACTCCACTTAAGAGTACGAGCAAAGCCACCCCTGCTATAATCGTAATTATAGTTGTAATTATATAAACTATGAAAGTGGTTTTTGAAAGCTTGCGCGTTTTTTCATTTCTTGTGATTTCTCCAAATGCACGAAGAGCAAAATAGACACAAGCAATTCCGGCAACCGAACTAACCATATCTACAATGCTGCCAATATTAACTGAAATTTCTAGTTCTATCTGCCCCATTATCGTTGAAAGTATTCCTAGAATGACAACTATTATTGCGCAGTAACCAGCATATAACAAAGATTTGTTTTCCTTGCCACCAATAAAGTAAGCTGCTAGTTCCAAAATGGACCCTATAATAGAAACAACACTTCCTACTACACCAATAGCCGCAAAATCTCCAGCATTTGAAGACACAATGTTAGCTACAAATCCAACGATAATGGATGCAACTAAAAGATTCAAACTTAAGCGGATATTTTTCATATTTTCCTCCTATAAATTATTTCTTTATTGAAAATTCAAGGTCTATATCGAAAGTAGCTCCTGAATTTGCATTAATACAATTACTATCCTGACCTTCAATCCAAACGAAAACTGTTGCAGATATTGGTTCAGAGTTAACTTTAAAAGATTTGTCAGACGATAGTTCGCTATTAATCGGTGCACCATTTCCATCTAAACCTGAGGTTAATTCTGCTGAATTATAGATAGCCTCGTCAGGGATTTGACCAGGAACAAAATAATTCGTACTAGCATCATAACCTTCTGTTGAATAGATGTAATAAACATCCTCATCAGGCACATAGATGCACACTCTAACAGCTTTAGAAATGTTCTTTCTGTAGTACAGACCAGAAGAAGTTAAAGAGTCTCCGCTAACTGGCACATAACTCTCGCCTTCCTTTTCATAATAACCACCACTTGCTACATTAACTTCATCTCCGCTAGCAATATACCTATCGAAAATATTAAGTGAAGATAGATATACATCGAGATCTTCTTCAAGTTCTTCGCTAGCTTTAAAGTATAAGGTGTAAAGTGAGCGGTATTGCTCAATTTCAGCTGAACTATTTTCAGCAACGTTAAATAGTTCTGCACCTGAAGGTGCTACGCCGCCTTGGCCTGCACTTCCAATCATTTTCCCTGACTTAATTGCAATAAAGCCTTCGTTAGGAGCATTAGTCGAAACCGGATATAGTTTTTTATTGCTATTCTCTGTTATGCTTACGACATTTGAGTAAGTCCCGTCCTCTTCCAAACTAATAAGCAAATTAGCCGGAGTGACGGCCTTAAGGCTCATTCCGGTTACTTGAACGGTTGTATTCATAGAAAACCAAGCAAAAGTCGAAGTTGCAACTATCACTGCCGATAGAAGAAGAAGTAAGAATGCAGGCATTATTTTTCTTGTAGATACTTTCATAATTTAAGTCTAACCTTTGTATGTTTATTTAATTGTCTTTAGTTCATTCTCTACCGTATTGGCAAGAGAATAAAAATCTCTATAATGAATGGATTTTTCCACGTTCTCAAGATTGTAATTATATAGATATAAAAACGCTTCGGATGCATCTACACCCATCTTTAGCAGTTTTTTTCTATACTCAAGATTATGTTTATTATAACTGATAAAATCGTATGTTGCAAGAGCAGAAACACACAAAATTGAATAAAAGAATGACCTAAGATAGTATAATTCTTTGCTCTTTTGTCTCCTAATTATGTCTCCTAACCTATTATAATTGGAATACATTATGCTGTAGTAGTTAAATACGTTTGCGTATAAATTCCTATAGAAATTATCTAGTGATGAGTTCAGCTTGTATTCAGAATACTTGGCCATTTCATTTATAAAGTCAGTTAAATATGACGAAATAATCCTTAAAGAATCAAATGTCAATGTTTTAATCTCAGCATCCCCCGAGTTATTTATTACTATTCTCGGGTTCAGTGAAGAAAGCATAATCTCATAAGTTTGCTCGACTAGCAGTTTCTTTTTATGTTCGTCAACGGGGATCCCAATGCCTTTAAAACAAGTGCAGTAAGATATTTTTAAAGCATTCATTTTCTCACTGAACATCGAAACTTCATCGTCTTCTCCGCTTACCTGAGCAAACCTTTTAGGAGAGCCTTTTTTTAGTTCGAATATTTTACCATATAGCAAATTATTCATCCTAAATGTTCTTTCCATAACATTGTTGACGTCGCCTGGAGAATAGAACTCGTCAAAAGAAAGAGCATAATTGTAAAATGATGTTCCAAGTGAACGTGCAAGCGAAAAGTCTTCTGCGGTAGCCATTTCTACTCTTCCGTTATCTATTTGAGGTTCAACAGACCTTGAAATGAGTTTAAGCATACTACTGATTAAATCTACTAGTAGGCTTTTTATGTTAGCAGAGCAATCAGAAAAATCGGCCGAAAACATTTTTCTAATGTTTTTAGCTAAGAAAAGTCCATTTTGTCTATAATTAGCTGCTTTAGCATTAAAAGATTCGTCGAGCCTTTTTAAAATGTCCTTTACAAAAGCAGCAGCCTGGTTTACAACGCTAAATTGAAAGCTCTCTTTAGCTTCTCCACTGGCGTTTGAGCGATAAAGCGCATAAAAACTATTTAAAACCATTTCGCTTATGAGCTCGCCTGTCGACATATATGTCCTTCCGGATAGAATATTGCAAATAGCTAAATAGTAATGTGCATAATAGTTATTTCTATTGAGTTTAATTACTCTTTCGAAATACATCGCAGCATCTCTATACTCAAGTCTTTCGTACAGCTCGCTTGCAAGCCCATATTCGTGCGATTCTTCAGCTTTATCTATAGTTTTTTTAGATTCAATTAATTCCGAAGGATTATATTCATTAGAGCAAACCGGACAAATAAGACGGTTCACACCATCCTTTAGCTCCAGTGTTTTGCCACATTTTTCACAAATATAGAATTCCGACATCATTAATCCCATCTTTTTTTATATTAACTATAAGTATATAACACAAAAGCACAAAAAACAAGGACAAAAAAACATAAAAAACCTGCTTAAAATTCCAAAGAACAAATAAAAACCGCTCGCCTTTTTTAAGCGAACGGTATTTACATTTTCAAAGTCTTATTATTGAAAGAGCATTACTTTTTGTCGATATCGATATCCTTTAAAAGATCTGCAAAAACGTTGTTGTCATTTTCTTCTCTCCACTCGGTTGAATCGTCCTTAACTTCCTCTTTCTTCTTTGATGCTTTTGCCTTAGGCTCATGCTTTTCAGCTTTTACAGGTTTATCTTCCTTTTCTTCTACAGGAAGCTCTGCCATACATGCTTTAGCGCTCAAAGTAAACTTTCTTGTTTCTGAGTCTATGTTTGTAACTTTAACTTCAACTTCGTCTCCGGGCTTGAAGACATCGTTTATATTCTTTACATATGTATTTGAAGCTTCTGAGACATGGATAAGACCTTCTACTCCAGGCACGATTTCTACAAATGCTCCAAAAGGAAGAATGGAGGAAATCTTTCCTTTGAAGGTGCTTCCTATAGGATATTTTTCTACAGCAACATCAAAAGGATGTTTTTGAAGCTGTTTGTATCCTAAAGCAACCTTTCCCTTTTCTCTATCAGCACTAAGAACTACGAAATCGTATTTCTTACCTTTTTGAAGAATATCTTCAGGTGACTTAAACTTAGCCCATGAAATGTCTGTTAATCTAACAAGACAGTCGAATCCGTCAACGCTAACAAATACTCCGAATGAAGCAATGTTTTTAACCTTACCGGTAACAACAACGCCAGGAACAACGCTTGTCCAGAATATGTCTTCTTTTTCTTTTCTTTCATTTTCAAGAATAACTTTCTGGCTCGCAACTATTCTACGACGTGCATCATCTATTTCTATTCTAGAAAGCCGTAAAGTCTTTCCCTTATACGAACTTAGGTCTGTAACAAATCTTTCTTTAATTTGTGATGCGGGAACGAATATCTTATATCTTCCCATTCCTTTGCAAAGCAAACCGCCTTTAGTGATTTCGTCAACAACTGCTGAGAATTCCTCTCCGTTTCTAATAGTGTCGACTGCTTTATCGCCTTCCTTGATTTTATCAACTGCTTTTTTTGAGAATTGATAAACACCGCCTTCTGCTTTGTCACTAATACACATTACTTCCAATTGTTCACCTGAAGTGAATGCATCTGGATTGAAATCATCGTTAAGTGAAACTTCTTCAGCAGGAATAAATCCATCGATTTTTCCATCTAAGTTAACGGTAATGCCTTTAGGTGTTGAAGAACCAACCGTAACTTTCCTTATCTTACCTTTTTGGGGAGCCTTATTTCCATGAGGAATTTTTGCGACCTCGTCACGAAATAAAGAACCATTTTTGTCATCTACCATGTAGTGAATAACCTCCGTTATCAGCTCAGTCGGAGCTGATGCGCCAGCAACTACTCCTAAAGTGTCGCAGGCCTTTTTAATTTTTATTTTCTTAAGCGTTTCCATGCTGTCAACAAGATATGTTTCTTGGCAGTTGCCTTTGCATATGTCGTATAATTTCATGGTGTTCGAGCTTCCGCTATCCCCAATAACAAGCATCATATCGCAAGTCGAAGAAAGCGAAAAAGCCTCTTTCTGCCTATTTTGTGTAGTATAGCAAATTGTGTTGTAAAATTCAAATACTTTTAAATGCATTTGATTAATTTTATCCACCAATTTTTCAAACTTTTCTTCTGATGATGTCGTTTGTGCTACAAGGCAAACTTTATCGTAATTATTTAAATCAGGCAGTTCATTTATATCCTCTACTACGCTAGCCTTATAATCACATACTGAGCATATTCCTATTACTTCCGGATGATTTTTTGTCCCGAAAATAACGATATGAAAGCCTTCTTTATACTTATTTTCAGCTATATCTCTAGTTTTTTGAACAAAAGGACAAATTGCATTAATGAGTTTTATGTTCTTTTTCTCCGCCTCAAGCAGCACCTCTTTTGGCGCGCCATGAGACCGAATTACAAGGGTTCCGCTATCGACAGCTTCTAAATTATCTACTGCGAAGATGCCCTTTTTTTCTAACTTTGATATAATCCCAGCATTGTGAATAATCTCCCCATACGTGCGCACGGGAAGTGGATTATCTTGCTCTAAAAAGGACATCGATTGCCTTACTCCGAAACAAAAACCTAAATTTTTTGCCTTTACAATTCTCATTCTTACTATTTTAAAATATTATAGTTTATTAACCAAATCTATTATTTTGTCTGTTACCTGCTCTGCGCTTATACCATCAGAAACAATTTCTATAGCGTCATCAGCTTTTTTAAGCGGAGCTATTTCCCTATGACTATCTCTATAGTCCCTTTCCTCTATATCCGCTTTAACTTTTTCAAAATCCGCTTCCATTCCCCTTTGGATAAGCTCTGCAGTTCTCCTACGCGCTCTTTCATCAGAAGTAGCTGTTAGATAAATCTTAATTTCTGCATTAGGAATAACGCATGTTCCGATATCTCTTCCGTCAAGAACAGAGCTGTATTCTTTTGAGATTTCTCTTTGAAGGCCTAATAGATGCTTTCTAACCGAAGGAAGCGCTGAAAACCTGCTGGCATAACCTGACACAAAATCCTGCCGTATTTCTTTTGATACGTCTTTTCCGTCTAAAAATACTTTTTGCGTGTTCGTATCTCTGTCATATTTAACTTTTATGTCAGTATTAGCTAAAAAAGATTCAATTAAAGATGACTCCTCCGGCCAGTTATTAAGATAGGCTTTAAGACCAATGGCCCTATATAGCGCTCCGGTATCAAGATAAAGAATGCCAAGCCTAGCCGAAAGCATTTTTGCAACTGTACTTTTGCCGGCCCCGCTAGGCCCATCTAAAGCTATATTAAAATGATTTTTCATAA
>JAGCYK010000105.1 GCA_017960845.1 Clostridia bacterium
AATATTTTAAAGAAGAACTTTCTCGGCTTAAAACAGATTACATAGATTATTATCTGATGCACCATCTAACGGATGTGGCTATGTGGGAAAAACTTAAAGCCGTCGGAATAATAGACTGGATAAAAGAAAAGAAAGAAAGCGGCGTCATAAGAAATATTGGTTTTTCTTACCACGGCAACACAGAGAATTTCCTAAAAATCCTTAATGACTACGATTGGGACTTTTGCCAGATTCAATATAACTATCTAGATGAAGTGTCACAGGCCGGTAGAAAAGGACTAGAGGAGGCTAGCTTAAAAGGCATCCCTGTCGTTATAATGGAGCCTTTAAGAGGCGGAAAGCTAGTTAACATGCTTCCTGAAAGCGCGAAAAAAGCAATGGCTGAAAGCGGACGCGAATGGTCGCCGGCCGAGTGGGCGCTAAGGTGGCTTTTTAACCAAAAAGAAGTCACTGTGGTTCTATCCGGAATGAACTCCGAAGAAATGGTAGAAGAAAACTGCCGCATAGCCTCTAGTGCCACTGCCGGCGAGCTAACTAGCAGCGACTTTGAAGCAATAGATAAGATAAAGAAGGGCATAAAGGAAAAAGAAAAGGTAGGATGCACAGGCTGTAGGTACTGCATGCCATGTCCTAAAGGCGTGGATATCCCCGGGATATTTAACTGCTACAACTTTATGTATACAGAAAATAAGTGGGAAGGGCGCTTTCAGTTCGCCCAAACTGTAGGCCTAACAAAAGAGCCGGCTTTTGCGTCTCAGTGCATAGGCTGCGGAAAGTGCGAAAAACATTGCCCTCAAAATATTCCCATAAGAGAGAAATTAAAAGAGGCGGATAAGGCGCTTCGCCCGTGGCCGTTTAAGATAGGAATCGGGATTGCCCGAAAATTTATGTTCAGAAAACCCAAAAAGAAGAAGAGCTAATATATGTCGGACAAACTCGTTTTTAAACAATTCTCTTTTAGCGACGCTAGCGAATTATTTCCGTTTGTAGAGCGCTCAACTTTCCTTTGCTGTGATATCTCCATTGGCTTTTTTGCTATATGGAGAGACCGGCTTAATATTCACAATGCCATATGGAACGATACATGCGTAATTCGTCAGAACTACGCAGGGCTAACCGTTTTTTCTTATCCTTTCGGAAAAGACCCTGACGGCATGATGCAGCTTGTCTACGACTACGCGCTAGAAAACAATTTGTCTTTTAGGCTTTTTTCGGTGCCGGCTGCTCTACTTGACGGACTAAAGAAATATCCTTTTGTTAAGACTGTATCTAGCTCATACAACATTACCTGGAGTGATTATATTTACGACTGCGAAGACATTATGCATTTTAAAGGCAAAAAGTTTAACGGTCAGCGCAATCACATTAATAAATTTAAGAGACTTTACGGCGAGCCCGTTTTAAAGCGCATAGAAGGAGAAGATATTCCAAAGATTCTCTTAATGATGGAGGAATACGATTTAGAGCATAAAGACGCTAAGAGCATGGAGAAAGAAGAGGAGGAAACTTCTAAGTTTCTTTTAAAACATCTTGATGATTTTGCTCTATTCGGTTATTGTCTCTTTGTAGGGGGCAGAGCAGTTGGCTTTATGATCGGCGAGGTCATAGGTGAAATGCTCATTATTCACGTAGAAAAAGCGCTTCGAAGCTACGAAGGCGCTTACCCTACATTGTTTCAAAGCTCGGTTAGAGCCATAAAAAAGCGTTTTGAAAACATTAAAATCATTAATAGAGAAGACGACGGCGGAGACCTAGGCCTAAGAACATCTAAGCAGCAGTATCATCCGGTAGGCAGGGTTCATAAATATATGGCTTTTATTAACTCACCGCTTTTTTATGCTAAGTTAACTCCGATAGACTGCGGCGGAGTGTTTATGAGCGCTATGAAAGAAACAGATAAACTAGCTTACTACCAGCTTTGCACTGACGAAGAGTTGAACCGGCTTTGGGGGTATGATTACAAAAAAGACCCCTCTTTCCCAAAAGAAATCGACGAGAATACTTTTTATGAAGTAGCGTTAAATGACAAAAAAGCCGGCGAGTCTGTTAGCTTTGCGCTTCGCACATCTTTATTTGAAGAGCTCATAGGAGAAGTCATTTTCTGGAACATAAGGGGAGATAGGGTAGAAATAGGCTGCAGGATTGTAAAAGAAATGCAGGGACGTGGCTACGGCAAAGCGGCATTTAGAGCGGCAGTTAGTTATGCTAAAAACGTCTTAAAGCTAAGGCCTGAGGCGAAATGCTTCATTGAAAACGTTTCTTCCTTTAAAATGATTAGCGCTAGCGGGCTAAAGCTAACCGGGCAAGACGAGACATATTATTATTTTTCTTAACTGGTTAAGCAGGTCTTTTATTATATGAGCCGTTGCTGTATAATTTATATATAGTTTATTTTTTGTTTACTAAAAGTTTATATATTCGTTGCATAATATCACTTAAGTTTTCCTAATAAAAAAAGGAGATCAAAAGCAAATGAGAATCACTGTTTTTTGCGGCTCTGAAAAAGGACAGCTAAAAGAGTATTCGGCTATGGCAGCTGAAATAGGCCGCTATATAGGCGAGAGTGGACATGAGCTTATCTTCGGCGGAAGCGCAGCCGGGCTCATGGGAATCGTTTGCGATGAAGCGATTAAGCACGGCGCTAGCGTCATTGGCGTTGAACCGGATATAGAGGAAATAAAGAAAGTAAAACATAGCGGAATAAAAAAGGTTTATTACACAAAGACGCTTTCGGATAGAAAAGAAATAATGATAGATTTAGCTGATGCTTTCATCGTTCTACCTGGAGGCCTAGGCACACTTGACGAGCTGACCGAGATTTTAGAACTTCTTAAGCTCGGCGAGATTAATAAACCAATAGTTATAGTCAATACGCGTAAATTTTATAGTCAATTTTTTGATTTTATTAATAATATTGCAAGCCAGGGTTTTTTAAGAAAAGATTTTTTAGGCACATTTCTTTTATCTGATGACCTAAGTGAAATAAAAGCTTATCTAAAAAGGCAGGCTTAACGCGGCGAGTTTAGAAGGTGCAATTTGTTAGAAATAAAGAACGTAAGCAAATATTATAACAGCTCAGGGATAGTGACACTAGGTTTAAGAAACATAAACCTAAACTTTAACTATGGAGAGATTGTTGCAATAACCGGAGAATCAGGCTCGGGCAAGTCGACGCTACTTAACGTAATATGCGGAGTAGACTCATACGACGAAGGCGAGATACTATTTGAAGGTAACGAGACATCGTATTTTAACCAAGATGATATGGACGCTTTTAGAAGGAAGAATGTAGCGTTCATATATCAAGAATACAATATAATAGATTCGTACACGGTACTAGACAATATAATGGCCCCGCTGCTACTGACCGGAATGAAGTGGAAACAGGCAAGGCAGAGGGCGATAGACTTAGCTGAAAAAGTCGGGCTAAAAGGGCGGCTAAAGAATAAGGGGTCGAACTTATCCGGAGGAGAGAAACAAAGGTGCGTAATAGCAAGAGCGCTAGCAAGCGACGCGCCTATTCTAGCGTGCGACGAGCCGACCGGAAATCTAGATAGCAAAACCGGAGAAGAGATAATCTCGCTCATAAAGAAAGTAAGTGCTGACAAGCTAGTGCTAATAGTAACGCACAACTATCAGCAGGTAGAAGGGATAATAACAAGAACGATAAAGCTTCATGACGGAGAAGTAATAGAAGACAGCGGAAGGGAGATAAAGGCAAGCGAAGAAAAGAAGCCCATGACTTTTGAAAAAGAAGGAAAGCTGGGCCTAGCTAACCAAACGATGCTTGCACTCTCCGGAATAAAGAGCGCGCCTAAGAAAATGATCTTTTCTGCGAGCGTTCTCACTGTATTTTCGTTTTTTGTTTTAGTTGCTATCCTTTTATATTTGTTTATACCGACCGTAATGAGCGCTATGAATAGTAGAGGATATTTAAATACTCTTCCTGAAAGGATGATCATATATGACGAAGATCACGGTGAGATAGATACAAGCAGGATCAGTTCAGTCCTAAATAGCAACATGCACCTGACAAATGCTTTTTATGAGGACACAGAGGTTCGTATTAATGGAACATATTCCTCATATCGTGCTTCCGTCACGACGCATATGCCTATTAATTTAAAGAACCTCCTAGGCGATAGGGTAATTGAGCAAAGAGAGTGTTTTGTCGTATTTCCGAATTATACTATTAAAGCGCTTGAAGAAGACTATATCAAGCCCGGTGCGATGATGAATATGTACATCAATGGCAATTATGAAGTGAATAACCGCTCATATAATTACATCATTTCCGGAACGGCAATCGCTAGTGGGCTCACTTGTCCTTTAATCGTTCTTAGCGATTCAGACGCAAAAGATTTTCCGTCTAGGGCTCTAAGTAAAGCAAAAGATATTAAGATAGGTAATACTGCCATAAATGATTATCTAATCTATGAATATATTAATACTAATCAAAGTAGCGATAAACTCACCCTTTTCATTAATCCTAGCTATGGAATAAACAATGCCTACAAAGGAGATTTATCAGTCAAACTTGCTTCCCTCTACGATATTACAATAGATAAAGATGACTATATCGTTAGCACTACTTCGGATGGCATAACGCTTTTTCAAATACCGCAGCGTTTTGATATAAATAGAGCAATTAATAATAAGGCATATGAAATAACTATTTACACTAGCGACCTATCAACAGCAAAAAAAGTGGTAACTGAGGCCGGGTATAAGTACATTGTCCCTAGCGAAACGTTAGTTGAAGATGACATGAGCCAGATGGCGTTCATAAGAAGTTATATAACGTCTTCTTTAGTCTTTTCTATGATTCTTTTCACTATAATCGCTTACGCTATTATGCGCGGAGTATACAAGACAAAGATAAAAGATCTCTCTATCATGCGTGCGATAGGTTTTTCGCGCCGTCAGATGCGAGGAATGATTCAAGTCGAAATGGCGGTGCTAGGCCTAGCCGGAAGCATTATAGCGCTACTCATCTTACTCATGCTTTCTTTGTTCTGGTCTATCGTTATGGCCGTGGTATCAGAAATAACCATATGGGCTTTAATTATTTACATTCTCCTTATGCAGATATTCTCTAACATAGTGGCAAGGATGTTTAATAGGCGACTATTTAAGTTAACGGTGTCTAAGACGATTAGGGAGGCAGAGCTATGATAAAAGTAACCTCTCTGAATAAGTATTATAGTAAAGGCAAGGATAATGAACTGCATGTAATAAACGACATGAACTTTGAATTGCCTGATAAGGGGATAGTAGCATTCTTAGGACACTCCGGAAGCGGAAAGACTACCTTGTTAAACGTAATCGGCGGGCTAGACAAAGCAAGCGGAGAGATAGACTACGGAGATCTTGTAAGCAACGGAAAGCTGACAAGAGCTACGGACAGGTACAGAAGCAAGTATATAGGCGTAGTATTTCAGAATTACAATCTACTTAAAGACGAGACAGTGCAGGACAACTTAAGGATAGCGCTTGAGCTTATAGGGGTAACAGACGAAGAAGAAATAGCTAAAAGAGTAGAGTACACATTAAATGCTGTAGGAATGTACAAATACCGCAAGAAAAAAGCGTATGCTCTTTCAGGCGGTCAGCAGCAAAGGGTAGCAATAGCAAGAGCGCTCATAAAAAACTGCAAAGTGCTAATAGCAGACGAACCTACTGGTAACCTAGACAGCGCGAATACTGTAGAGGTAATGAATATACTAAGAAAAGTATCGAAGAATACTTTGGTACTGCTTGTTACGCATGAAGAAGATATAGCGGCGCACTATGCAGACTACATTTTCAGAATAAGTGATGGAAAAATAGAATCAAAAGAGGAAAATTCTTACGTCGACGAAGCTGCTGTTGTTAGGGACAATGCCATTTATCTTAAAGACATGAATCTCGATGAAGCTCAGACTCCTATCGGGGAACTAAAGATATATAGCAGCGCGGATCTTCCTCCTGCGGATATAACGCTATTCTTTAGAAACGGCACATACTATCTAAAATCCGATGCTCCGATTAAGATATTTAACGAAACCAGTTTCAAGATTATAGACGACCACAAAGAAGTCGCAGAAAAAAAGACAGACGATTCTTTCGATTACGATAGTTCTTTTTATAAAGATTTAAAGAAGCGCAGGGGCTTTTTAAAGAGCAGCTTTTATGCTTTTAAGGATGCCTTTTCGCGCGTTAAGCCGACAAGAAAAAAGACAAGGGCGCAGTACGCAGCGATGGTTCTTCTTGGCTTTATAGTCTTCCTTGCCACATCGGCTTTAATGATTTTCACGGTTGTGGATACCTCTATGACGTCTTACTCGGACTATTACTATAATATAACTCCAAAGGATTATAATGGCAGCGCGTATTTTAGATCGATAGACTTGATTCAAGAGGCTTTAAAAGAGGACGCTATATCTAATCCTATTATTCCGCAGTATGACTATTTGTCATATAGGAAGAACTTTACTTATGCTTTTTCTATAGAGACATATGATAATGTTGTTTTGCTTGATTATAGCGATGAAACAGTTCATTTAGTGTGTGGCCGTGGTCCG
>JAGCYK010000106.1 GCA_017960845.1 Clostridia bacterium
CATACTGTTGGCGAATTATTAGGTATTGGTTTAGGATTTAATCAAAGCTCTATTGAGATACGAGACAAAATAGAGAAATTTTTCAAGAGGATATAGTAGTATTTATGATGAGTAAAAGTCCACGTTGCTTATATAACAGTAGTTTTGATAAATTTATTAACGAAGCTGAAAATTCAATATTCGGCACTCTCTGTGATAATTATCACGGTGAAGTGTTAACAACTACAAGGGAAGCATGGAGAGCAGAAATATCAATTATGAAAGCTCTTCTTCCCAATTATTCGGAAAGTGCCGGACAAATTATATTTGAATATGATATCCCCCGTCTCGGCAAGCGCATTGACGTTGTTTTACTTCTCCAAGGCATAGTTTTTTGCGTAGAATTTAAGGTTGGCGAGAGCAGAATATTAGAGGCCGACGTTGATCAGGTGCTTGATTATGCGCTCGACTTAAAAAACTTTCATAAATTCAGCGAAAACAGGATAATTGTGCCTATTTTAGCAGCTACGAATTACCGAAATACTTCAAGCAGTATTATAATGTCAGTCTATGACGATAAAGTTGTTAATCCGCTTGTAACCGGCGAAATGGGCCTTCAATTCCTGATTGATGAAGTGCTAAAACGATTCTATAATGAACCACCCTTTGACGAAAATTGGATTATTAGCCCATACGCGCCTACTCCGACTATAATTGAAGCGGCAAAAACACTATATGAAAATCATTCCGTTGAAAATATAACGAGGCACGAAGCAGATAAAGTTTCTACTGATAAAACAATCTCCTATATTTTAGAAGTTATTAAGAATAGTAAGCAAAACCGTAAAAAGAGTATTTGCTTTGTAACAGGGGTGCCCGGCGCAGGAAAAACTCTTGTGGGGCTGGATGTCGCAATAAAACAAACATATCAGGGTAATTCCGAGCCCGTAAAAGATGAGGGCGCCGTATATTTGTCAGGCAACGGTCCTTTAGTTGCGGTCTTAAACGAAGCGCTTTCGCAAGATAATTACAAAAAATGCCGAGAAAAAGGAGAGAATAAAAAATTAACAGATTCTCGTCGTGAAGTAAGTAAATCTATTCAAATGATTCACCGCTATCGCGATAATATGTTGGCAAAAATTAAAAATCCTGTTGAAAACGGAAGACTTGAAATCGATCCCGAAAAAGCCGTGAAAATGGAACAAGCAGGCTTTGGTGAGGTTGAGCATATAGCAATTTTCGATGAAGCACAACGTTCTTGGACTCATAAAAGGCTTGCGGATTATCTAAAGAGAGGCGGAACCTATGGCAACAAGCTTAAAGTTCCAAATTTCCCCGTATCAGAAGCGGCATTTTTAATTTGGTCGCTTGACCAGCGGGAAGACTGGGCAACAATTATTTGCCTTGTCGGCGGCGGACAAGAGATAAATACCGGCGAAGCAGGAATATCTGAATGGATAAAAGCATTAAATGAAGATTTTAAACATTGGGACGTTTATATATCCCCAAAACTAACCGAAAAGGAATATGCTGAGGGCAAAGTTAATGAACTATTAAAAGATAATAAGAACGTAACATTTTCGGAGGATTTGCATTTATCTGTTTCCTTACGTTCGTTTCGGGCTGAAAAACTGTCAGCTTTCGTTCACTTGTTGCTATCGTTTAATGCTGACGCTTCATCAATTTATGATGAAATAAAAGACAAATATCCTATCGTTTTAACAAGGGATATGGAAAAAGCAAGAAGGTGGTTACATAGTAGAGTTAGAGGGACAGAACGTACCGGTGTTCTTGTGACAAAAGAATCTGCACGATTTAAACCGTTGGCAATTCACGTTTTACCTTCTGGCGATGAAAATGCGGTCCATTGGTTTCTTGAAGATAAAAGTGATACAAGATCTTCAAATTATCTGGAAGATGCAGCTACAGAGATACAGGTTCAGGGCTTAGAGCTTGATTATACTTGCTTACTTTGGGACGCTGATTTGCGATATGAAAAAGGTGATTGGCATTATTACAGGTTCAATGGCCAAACAAAATGGAACGAGATAATTGGCGATACCGAAAGCAAGCAAGATCAAATAAAATACATGTTAAATGCCTATCGTGTTTTGTTAACTCGTGCAAGACTTGGTATGGTAATATGTGTCCCCTACGGCAATCCAAATAAAACTACAAACGGTTTTTGGGAAGATAGCACACGTTTGCCAGAATACTATGACGGGACCTATCAATACTTGAAGAGTTTAGGGATAGAAGAGATATAATGGTAGAAGTTGTTGCGGCGCTTATATGGGATAAAGATAAGTTTTTGGTCTGTCAAAGACCTGTAAATAAAGCAAGAGCGCTCCTTTGGGAGTTCGTTGGTGGCAAGGTTGAGCAAGGCGAAACGAAAGAACAAGCTTTAATCCGTGAATGTAAGGAAGAGCTTAATATAACAGTTAAGCCGAACGACGTCTTTATGGAAGTCGTTCATGAATACTCCGATATAACCGTTCATTTAACACTTTTTAATGCGGAGATCGTCGAGGGGGTTCCGCAA
>JAGCYK010000107.1 GCA_017960845.1 Clostridia bacterium
CATCTCCATTTGGAATGTGATAAACTTTGTATGTCATCTTGCATGACTCTTCCTCCTTTTGCTTCTTTGTGCGGTTGGCAAACCTGCACCATTATAGCAAAAGGAGGAACTTTTATCTAAAGAGTTTGACTCTCACCAGCAGAGCTGGTGGTTTTTTTATCCTTAAGGGATAAAAATGGGGATGTTAAGAAATTAGTTTCTTAACATCCTTTTTTTACATATTATATTGGTTGCCTTTATCTATTATTAAATTCATTACACCAAATATGCGCAGGATAAATACAAAAAGAGCTGTTAAGTAAACTTGGTTTCTTAACAACTCCTTATTTTTTTGCTTGACTCTTTTAATATAGTTTCGCTCCGGCGGGAATGTGTGGATCAACCATTAAAAGGTGCAGTTTTTCCTCACCCTCCTCGCTATGAACTGCGCTGAGAAGCATTCCGCAGGAATCTATTCCCATCATCTTTCTCGGAGGCAAATTTGTAATAGCCACACAGGTCTTTCCAACAAGCTCTTCCGGTTCATAATATGAGTGAATGCCGCTTAAAATAATGCGTTTTTCTCCGCTTCCGTCATCCAAAACAAATTTTAATAGTTTCTTGGATTTGGGAACTGCTTCGCATTCGAGAACTTTTACCGCACGGAAATCGCTCTTTGAGAAAGTATCAAAATCCACTTGATCTTCAAACAATGGTTCAATCACGACTTTTGAAAAATCTATTTTCTCTTCTTCTTTCCGCTCCTCTTTCGTTTCTTCTTTTAACGCCGGTGCGGGTGATGCGGCCGGGGTTTTTGCTTCCATCCCGGCCTTATTATCTAAAGGCTTCATTGTCGGGAACAAAAGAACGTCTCTAATGGACGGACTATCCGTTAAAAGCATAACCAGTCTATCCACACCAAGTCCTAGACCGCCTGTCGGAGGCATTCCATATTCAAGAGCTGTAACAAAGTCTTCATCTATTTCCGCATTAACGCCCTGGGCACGACGAGCGGCAACCTGCCGTTCGAAACGTTCCCTTTGATCAATAGGGTCGTTAAGTTCTGAAAACGCATTGCCCATCTCGTGGCACTGAATAAAATACTCAAATCTTTCAGTGAATGCGGGGTTTGACGGCTTTCTCTTTGCTAGAGGAGAATTCTCAACAGGGTAATCGTAAATAATGGTAGGTTGAACGAGTTTTTCTTCAACATATGCGTCAAAGAAGGCTATAAGAACATGCCCTTTCGTTGCGGCTTCACCTTCTTCGACTTCAACCTTGTGATCTTTTGCAACCTGTCTGGCCTGCTCGTCAGTTTTCCAGTCGTTGTAATCTACTCCTGCATATTTTTTTACGGATTCTGCCATTGTAAGCCTTTCCCAAGGACTTTCAAGGTCAATTTCAATGCCTGAGTTCATTACTTTTGCACTGCCACATACTTTCCTGGCAACAGTTCTATATAGATCCCCTATAAGGTCCATCATTCCGAAATAATCTGTATATGCCTGATACATTTCGATGGAAGTGAACTCCGGGTTGTGTGTTGCGTCCATTCCTTCGTTTCTGAATATGCGCCCTACCTCGTATACCTTGTCAAAACCTCCGACTATAAGTCTTTTTAAGTAGAGTTCCGTTTCAATTCTAAGGAACATATCTAGATTCAAGGCGTTGTGATGTGTCTTGAATGTTTTTGCGGCTGCGCCTATTTCCACTGTTTGTAGAACGGGCGTGTCAACTTCTAAATAGCCTTTGTCGTCTAGGTATGCGCGAATTTCGGAAAGGATTCTTGATCTTTTATAGAAAGTATCCTTAACGTCCGGGTTCATTATTAAATCCACGTATCTTTGGCGGTAACGCAATTCCTTATCCACAAGCCCATGAAATTTTTCAGGAAGCGGCAAAAGACTTTTTGAAAGCAATTCTATAGAATGCGCGTGAACAGATATTTCTCCGCGCTTAGTTCTAAAAGCTATTCCACAAATGCCGACAAAGTCTCCGATGTCCCATTTTTTGTAACCACCGAATGTTTCTTCGCCTATTTCGTCAATTCTAAGGTATACCTGAATCCTTCCACTGCCGTCCATAACGTCAATGAAGTTGGCTTTTCCCATATCTCTACGGCTCATCATTCTGCCGGCTATTTTAACTTCGCAGCCCTCTAGTGTATCAAACTTTTCACGTATTTCGGCGCATCTGACTGTTCTATCAAACTTAACCTTCTCATACGGATTCTGTCCTGCCGCTTGAAGTTCTTTTAATTTTGCGATTCTGATTCTTCTTGCTTCAAAATCGTCCACTTCTTCCGGCCCGGTTGCGACCTGCTTTATGTTCTCTGCCATTTTTTATTAATCCTTATTATATTACTTTGCTTTTATCTCTTTGATTTTATATGTTCTTATTCCATTTTTCGTGGTAACACTAATTGTTGCGCCCTTCTTCTTTCCTATAAGCTCCTTTCCGATGGGGGACTCATTGGATATTTTTCCATTAAAAGGGTCTGAATCGTGTGTTCCGACGATGTGATATGTTTTAGCCTGTCCGCTTTCATCTACTATAACAACAGTATTTCCAACGCCGACAGTGTCCGTTTTGATGTTTTTATCATCTATAACTTTCGCTCTTGAAACCTTGTCTTCAAGATCGTCTATTTCATGCTCCATCTTAGCCTGTTCGTCGCGCGCTAAATCGTATTCAGCATTCTCTGATAAATCTCCGAAGCTTCTCGCCTCTTCAATTTTCGCAGCCATTTCGGCTCTTCCCTTTGACTTGAGATAATTGAGCCGGTCTACCATGTTTTTCAAGCTTTCCGCTGTAATCTCGTAATCTTTTTCTGCCATTTTTAAGCTCCTTTGTTTCAGCCCACAGGCTGAGAGTATTTTTCAATTATTAATTGCTAGATAAAAAGTGTGCAATTCTATCCATTGCCTGTGTGAGCACCTTAAGTGACGTTGCATAAGATATTCTCACAAAATTCTCGCACTCTTCTCCAAACGCATTTCCGGGCACGACAGCAACTTTTTCCGCTTTAAGTAGTTTGTGTGCAAATTCGTTTCCGTTCATCCCCGAGCAAGAAACATCTGCAAATATGTAAAACGCTCCTTGTGGTTCGTATATTTTAAAGCCTAGTTTTCTAAGTTCTGAAACTAGATAACGTCTTCTTTGATCGTATTCCTCTTTCATTTCTGAAACGGCCGCGTAATCATCCTCTCTTCCGTCTCTTAGTGCAGCTAGCCCCGCATACTGTGATACAGTTGGTGCGCATAAAGCCGCATATTGATGCGTTTTAAACATTGCATCTAGTGCATCTTTCGGCGCGCAGGCAAACCCAAGTCTCCACCCGGTCATTGCAAAAGCTTTAGAAAAACCGCCAACTAGAATCGTTCTATCTTTTAAATCGTTTATTGAAGCAACCGAGACGTGCTTTGACGGATAGGTTAGCTCTGCATAAATTTCGTCAGAAACAAGCATAAGGTCATATTTTTTTATAATTGGAACAAGGGCTTCTAACTCTGGCCGAGTCATGATAGCTCCAGTAGGATTGTTTGGATAAGAAATGATAAGTGTCTTCCCGCCTTTTTTTGCCGCTTCTTCAAGGGCCTCAGGCGTTAATTTGAACATTGTTTCCGCGCTGCATCTAACGGGAATAGAATGACCCCCACAAATCTGAATGACGGGGGAATACGAAACGTAGCTCGGAGACGGAACCAGCACCCCGTCGCCCGGTTCTACGAGCGCTCGCAGTGCCAAATCTATTGCTTCGCTAGCGCCGTTTGTCACTATTATCTCATCATTCGCGCTATATTTTATTGCGAAACGATCTTCTAAATAGCGACTTATTTCCATTCTCAGTTCAAGAAGCCCTTTGTTTGATGTATAAGCAGTATAGCCCTTTTGTATACTTTTAATTGCCGCATTTCTTATTGGCCAAGGGGTAACAAAATCCGGTTCTCCGACGCCAAGAGAAAGCGCCTCCGGCATTGTCGAAACAATATCGAAGAACTCTCTTATCCCTGATGGTTTTAAGTTTGCTACCGTTTTGTTTAATCTCATTTTTTATGCCATTACCGCCTGACGTTTTATTTCACAAGATTTCATGCATACGCCTTCGGTTTTGTACTTTTTCAATATGAAGTGCGTTGCTGTGGAAATAACGTTATCCATAACTGAAAGTTTTTCACTTACGAATCTTGCAACCTCTTTCAGTGTTTTCCCTTCAATTATTACCATTAGATCGTACGCGCCGCTCATAAGGTAAACGCTTTTAACCTCATCAAACTGATATATGTCTTCTGCTATTGAGTCAAAGCCATGCTTCTTCATCGGAGAAACCTTTACTTCGATAAGTGCTTCAACATCAGTTTTTTCTGCGCGTTCATCATCAGAAATTATGGTGTATTTAACAATGATTCCGCTTTCTTCCATTGCGGAAATTTCCTTCTTTACAAGGTCCTCTTTTTCGCCCAGCATTTCGGCAATTTTAGCTGCAGAAAAACGCGAATCCTCTTTCAAAAGTTTCATTATTTCTTGTCTAAGTTTAGTCATACCACTTTCCTCCTTACTTTTTTGACTCTGCGACTGCGTTGAGCGAGCCTCCGGCAATCAGCATTTTTATTTGACGATCTCCGCACTCCAATTTTAGCTTTATTTTTATGTTTTTCGTCTTATTTAGAAGAACAAAAGACCGGTTTTTCACGCTTTCTATAGCTTGAGTGATTAAAAGTTCATCTCCCTCGTCTAACTTGTCGTAATCAGCTGGATTATCAAAAACAAGCGGAATAATCCCATTGTTCATTAGATTATCTTTGTGAATTCTAGCAAAAGATTTCGCTATTACCGCTTTGATTTTTAGATAAAGCGGGACAAGAGCTGCGTGTTCTCTAGATGAGCCCTGACCATAGTTGCTTCCTGCGATTATAAAGCCACCGCCATTTTCTTTTGCACGTTTCGGGAAGTCCTTATCGCAATTGCTTAGGCAATAATCCGATAGATATGGGATGTTTGACCTATATGCAAGGAGCGCTGCGTTTGAAGGCATAATATGGTCCGTTGTGATATCGTCGCCGAGTTTGATGAGTGCCTTTCCGCTTAACTCTTCTTTAAGTTTTTCTCCCTTGGGGAAAGGTTTAATGTTGTTTCCGCGCACGATTTCAACGTTGCTAAAGTTTTCGGGGCGAAGAATAAGATTATCGTTAATTAAGAAGCGCTCGGGCAATACTATTTCTGGAATTGTAGTGCTTAATGGCGTTGTAATTACCCCGGTTAGTGCACTTACCGCTGCGGTTACCGGAGAAACTAGGTATACGTTTGCGCTCGGAGTTCCGCTTCTATTGTAGAAATTGCGATTAAACGTTCTAAGAGACACTGCATCTTGTTTCGGGCTCTGCCCGTTTCCAATACATGGGCCGCATGCACACTCTAGAATGCGCGCTCCTGAAGAAATGATGTCGGCTAGTGCGCCATTTTCGGCAAGCATCGTAAGAACTTGTCTAGACCCTGGAGAAACTGTTAACGAAACATTGGGGTTAATTGTCTTTCCTTTGAGCACCGCAGCAACCTGCATCAAATCCAAATAAGACGAGTTTGTGCATGACCCTATGCAAATTTGGTCAACTTTAATGCCTTCAAGCTCGCTAATTGGCTTAACGTTACCAGGAGAATGCGGACAGGCGGCTAAAGGCTCTAACTGTCCTAAATCTATTTTTATTTCTTCATCATAGCTAGCGCCATCGTCCGCTTTGAGTTCTACGTAATCGTTTTCTCTACCTTGTGCTTTAAGAAAGATCTCCGTTCTTTGATCCGCAGGGAAAACAGAGGTGGTAGCACCGAGTTCGGCGCCCATATTGGTTATTGTTGCGCGCTCTGGAACAGACAATGTGCTTACGCCCGGTCCGGTATACTCCATAACCTTGCCTACTCCACCAGCCGTTCCTAAAATTGAAAGAACCTTTAAAATGATATCTTTTGCGGTCACGCCGTTTCTTAGTTTGCCGCTCAGTTCTATTTTTACCACCTTCGGCATAATGAGATAGAAAGGCTCTCCGCCCATAGCAAGGGCTACGTCAAGCCCGCCAGCACCTATTGCCAGCATTCCGATTCCGCCACCCGTCGGGGTATGCGAATCCGAACCCAAAAGGGTCTTTCCCGGCTTTCCGAAACGTTCAAGGTGAACCTGGTGGCATATTCCGTTTCCGGGTTTTGACACGTATATTCCATGCGACAAAGCAACTGTTTGAATATATGCATGATCGTCTGCATTCAATTGGCTTGCCTGGAGCATATTGTGGTCAATATATGCAACACTTCTTTCTGTTTTTACTTTTTCCACTCCGGTTGCTTCAAACTGAAGATATGCCATTGTTCCTGTCGAATCTTGAGTAAGTGTTTGATCGATTTTTATGGCAATTTCACTGCCGGGAGTCATTTCGCCTTTGACTAAATGTGCGGAAATAAGTTTTTGTGTGAGGTTCATTTTAGCTCCTAATATATAATTTATATAAAATTTAAGTGATTTAGTATAGAATGATTTTTGTATAAAAGTCAAACAATTGCTCTTGCGTTTGATTATTCAATCGTATATAATACCATTGCTTTAAAGAGGTTGTTTTGTGATAAAAGTTTGGGCCAAAACATA
>JAGCYK010000108.1 GCA_017960845.1 Clostridia bacterium
GTATGATATATAAAAAATTTAATAATCAGTAGCAATTTGTAAGGGAGAAATAAAATGGTGCAGATTGATATTCGATTTAAATCCGATGAAATAAATACTCTTCGTTCTCTTATTGGAAAGAAACTTGAATCGATACAACACGATCCATTCAACTTTGTAAATTCCTCATCACAAGTTGTTCAGATAAACTCTGAAATAGGCGTTTATTATCTATATAGCTTTACTGAAACACTTGATTACTATGGAATGATGGAAGACATTGCTGTATGGAAATTTGGCATTGAAAGAAAAAAAATGGTGGATAAAAAGTCTTTCATTACAACTCCTGTTCAAGCGATTATCAAGAATATATCGCTCGTTCAAGAAAATCAACGTCTCTACAAAGGACTCGATCATATTTATGACGTCTGGCTTACTCGTGGAATCATCATTGATTTTGGCGATCACCAAATTTCCTTTGAAAAGGCTGTATGGTTTTCTGAGGACATCTACATTCAAAAGGGATACAATTTAGTAGAAAAATTTGCGAGCATTGAAAATTTCATAAATAGTGGTTGGAGCGAGGGTCTTAAGGCCGAATGTTCCCGGGAGATAGTATCCATATAAAAAACTCCTAAAGAATTTTGTGCGAAGTATGACATATAAAATATTTAATAATCAGTAGAATAAGCCTTTTGCTGTTTTTACGGCGGAGGCTTTTTCTTTATTGCGCTTAAGCAGTTTGTTATGTTATTATTTTTATATGAGGAAAGGGGTTAAAAGAAAATTTTCCCCGAAGCGGTTATATGAGAGAAATCGGTTTTAAAGAAATATCTGACGTTGTAAGCGCTGCAATAGGAGAGTGCTGCTATCACTTGGGAGATTACGCTAAGTGTAATATTAAAAGAGCGCTAGAAAAAGAAACGAATGCACTCGCTAAAGAAGTGCTCCGCCAGATAGATGATAATGCTTCAGCCGCTGAAGAAGATAATACTCCCATTTGCCAGGATACGGGGATTGCGGTCGTTTTTGCCGAAATAGGCAGGGACGTTCATCTTTCATGCGATCTTTACGAGGCGGTGAATGCCGGGGTAAAAGAGGCATATGACAAGTTCTATCTCAGAAAATCCGTTGCCGATCCTCTTACTAGAATTAATACTAAAGATAATACTCCAGCCGTAGTGCATATAACATTAAATAGCGGGGATAAAATCAGATTAAAGATTGCCCCGAAAGGCGCAGGCAGTGAAAATATGTCGAAAGTAGCGATGCTGAATCCGTCCGACGGAAAAGAAGGCATAAAGAAATTCGTTGTCGATACGGTTAAAGTCGCAGGGGGTCGTCCATGCCCTCCGCTATATATAGGCGTAGGAATAGGCGGCGACCTTGAAAAATGCTGCATTCTGGCTAAAGAGGCGCTTTTAAGGTCAGACTTGAGCGTTGACCCGGCTATTAGAGAGCTGGAGCGCGAAATTAAAGAAGAACTAAATAAGACTAATATAGGGCCGATGGGACTTGGGGGAGACACGACCTGTTTTGATGTGTTTATTAATACTTTCCCTTGCCACATCGCATCGCTCCCGGTTGCTGTCAATATTCAGTGCCATGCCAATAGACATATCGAGGTGGAAATATGATTGATGTCAGTGAGCTTAAAGCAGGGCAGACTATATATTTAACAGGCACTATCTATACTGCACGCGACGCTGCGCACGGCAGGCTGAAAGCGCTTTTAGACGCAGGTGAAAAGTCCCCGGTGGATTTTGAAGGCAAATTTATTTATTACGCCGGGCCCACCCCGGAGCGCCCAGGCCGGCCAATCGGTGCGATTGGCCCGACTACGTCTTCTAGAATGGACAGCTTTATTAGTTATATGCCGAGTCTTAAAGTGGCAGGCATGATAGGTAAGGGCGACCGCTCGGATAAGGTAATAGAGGCCTGCAAGAAATACAAGATGGTGTATCTGCTTGCTACGGGCGGGGCGGGCGCACTTCTAGCGCGCTGCGTTAAATCCAGCAAAGTTGTTGCTTTTGACGACCTTGGCTGCGAAGCAATAAGAGAATTAACGGTTGAAAATTTTCCGGTTATTGTCGCTTATGACACGCTTGGCGGGAATATTTTTCAAAGGACGAAATAAATGGACATAAAAGAAGAAGCATTAAAACTGCATATAGGCGGAAAATATACCACATCTATTAAATGCCCGCTTTCTAGCAAAAAGGATTTGTCGCTTGCTTATACTCCCGGGGTTGCAGAGCCTTGCAAAGAAATAGCAGCAAATAAGGATTTAGTATATAAATATACATCCAAAGGGAATATGGTAGCGGTAATATCTGACGGAACCGCTGTGCTTGGTCTTGGGAATATAGGCCCGCACGCAGGCATCCCGGTTATGGAGGGAAAGGCAGCGCTATTTAAGAAGTTTGCCGGAATTGATGCGGTTCCCATATGCTTAGATACAACCGACCCCGATGAAATAATTCGAATCTGCAAGGCGTTAGAGCCGTCTTTTGGCGGTATAAACCTAGAAGACATCAGTGCGCCTAGATGCGTTTACATAGAGCGCACGCTCATAAAAGAGTTAAATATCCCCGTTATGCACGACGATCAGCACGGAACATCAATAGTAGTAGGGGCAGCGGTGCTTAACGCGTCAAGGCTTACTAAAAGGCCTGTTGAAAGTCTAACCGTTGTTTTGTCCGGGACGGGCGCAGCCGGAAGCAATATAGCTAGAATGCTCAAAAAACTAGGCGTTAAAACAATATATGCGTTCAATAAAGACGGAGTTGTAGATAAAGCAAAATATGACTCGTACGATTTCCTTATAAAAGAACTAATTGACGACGCGGTTATAGACACTAAGGCTGGCCATGATGGCACGCTCGCTTCGCTTTTAAAAGGCGCGGACGCGTTCGTCGGCGTATCCGCTCCGGGACTTGTCAGCAAAGAAATGGTTAAAAGCATGAACTCGCCGTTTGTTTTTGCTATGGCTAATCCTACTCCGGAGATAAGCTATGACGATGCAATCGCAGGCGGGGCAGCGCTCGCCGGGACTGGAAGAAGCGACTACCCGAACCAGATAAACAACCTGCTTGCTTTCCCGGGCGTGTTTAGAGGCGCGCTTGATAGTAGAGCTTCCAAAATAACAGAAGGAATGAAGATAGCTGCCGTTAAAGCGCTTAGCTCGCTCATTAAAGATGATGAGCTGAGAAGCGACTATATCATACCAAGCGCTTTTGACGAGCGCGTAGTAGACGCCGTATCTAAAGCTGTTGCAGAGCAGGCTAGAATTGAGGGACTTTCAAGGGAGAGTCTTTAAATGATAAAGGCAATCCTATGGGATGTTGACGGAACCATATTAGACTTTAAACTGGCTGAAAAAGAAGCAGTGAAGAGTTGTTTTAAAGCGCTTAAGCTGGGTGAAATCTCAGATAGCCAAATAGAGAGCTACTCATTGATTAATAAAAAATACTGGGAAAGGCTAGAGCGCGGAGAGCTCACTAAACAAGAAGTTCTTCTAGGAAGGTTTAAAGAATTCTTTTCTTCTATAGGGATTGACGAATCTTTTGCTGAGCCCTTTAATGATTTATATCAGGTCAGACTTGGAGACACGATTAGTTTTTTCCCGGGCGCAATGGAGACGCTGTGCGCGCTAAAAGGAAAAGTAGTTCAGTGCGCAGTGACAAACGGAACGAAAAAAGCTCAGAGTATTAAACTGAAGAACTCTGGGCTTGAAAGTGTTTTTGATAAAATATATATATCCGAAGACATAGGCTTTGATAAACCAGACAAAAGATTTTTTGGTTATGTCTTTGCGGACTTAAGCGGGATAAAAAAAGACGAAATCATTATCGTCGGAGATTCGCCGTCTGGAGACATTGCGGGCGGAATTAATGCCGGAATAAGAACATGTCTGTTTTGTCCTAATGGAAACGCGCCAGACGTTAAGGCCGACTACATTGTAGATAGGCTAGAAAAAATAATTGAACTGCTAGAGGCAATAGAATGAAAACAGTAGTGATAACGCCAATAAAAAGAAACATTGACCGCGAATTGATAGAAAAATACGAAAATCCGCTTACTAGTCCCTGCGAAGTTGTCTTAAATAAGGAATACATTTCTAAAGACGCTCGCATTCCAAGCGGCTTTTGCAGTGAGGCCTGGCACAGCATAGAAGAATACGTAGTGGGTCTAGCTAAAGGCGAAGTAAAATTTCCGGGCTGGATGAAAGACCCGACGACTGCAGTTGTTTCGTGCAATGACGGGCTTAGGACTGTTATCTTTCTTCTAAAAAGCGTGGACTAGAAAGGAGGCAATAGTTAAGCAATGCCTTCAAGCAAAGAGTATCTAGATTTTGTTTTAGACCAGCTTTCCTATCTAGATGGAATCTCTTATAGAGCGATGATGGGAGAGTACATTATTTATTATAAAGGAAAAATAGTCGGCGGGATCTATGATGATAGATTTCTAGTAAAGCAGACCAAAAGCTCTAGGCTATTAATGCCGGAGGCTCCGCTCGAAATCCCGTATGAGGGCGGCAGGGAAATGCTACTAGTTGAGGAACTTGAGGATAGAGGGTTTTTAGTGAAGCTTTTTAATATGATGGAAAGTGAGCTTGTAAAGAAATAATCCTGGCTTTAAGAGTCCGGATTTTTTTTATTAAAGAGTAGGTCAAGTAATTATTTGTTTTTTAAAGAACTCTAGCTCATCGCTGTTGGCCTTTGAAGCTAGCTCGCTTTTAACGTTAAGGTGGAATACGTGCGCAGTGTTTTTATCGCCGTATATTTTGCTTTCGCTTCTTACGCCTCTAGCTTGAAGAATATTAAACATAGGCTCAAGTTTATTTAAAAAGAAGTCTCCATTTGCGCTAAATAGAAAAGTAGGCGGAAAGCGACTGGATATATATTTCATTACGTTTAGTTTTTCGCCGAACCTTTTAAGCGCTTCTTTTGTAAAGTAAGCCTCTGAAATGGTTTTAGTAAAACCCTTGCTAAGAAGAATATCCCCGGTTATATCGTACATCCCGCAGTTTAGCCCGAGCCCTGCAAGTTTAAAAGGCGGGGGAGTTATTTCCATTATTTCGGCATAATCCGGATTTGAGTAGAGCGCAGCATATTGAGAGGCAATTTGCGCGCCGGCAGAGTCGCCCACTAAAAACACATTCCCTATATCAAAAGGAAAAGTCTCCACGTTTTCTATCATCCAGGTTAATGTATCGTTTAAGTCTATTAAGGGCGTGGGAAATATATATTTTGGGGCCAGGCCGTAATCAAAGCAAACGACTATAAATCCGCTAAGCGCTAGACGCTCGCAGTAATACTGATAAACTTGGGGTGAGCCGTATACATAACCGCCGCCGTGCACTACGACTATAACCGGCATGCGCGAGCTAACATCTTCTTTGTGCCAGACCCATAGCATGCGCTCAGGGTCACTTTTATATCTTAGATTTTTATAGCAAAGAATCCCGCTTTCGCTTTTAACTCCGCGGTCTCTAGCTTTATCCGACATATTGAATATTGTTTTTACTACTTTTGTTCCTAAGCTCATTTTATCTATTTTTAAATAGCGAAAAGGATTTTAAAAATAACCCGTGTAATCAATTTTAAGGCTACTTCCAGGGAATAGATAGTCAAATAAATCAGAGAAATAATCGTCAGTCATCGATGCTATATAGTCAGCTACAATTAGGTCCGGGCTTTCCATATCGTAAGGAGAGAGCCTAGCATAAAAAGAAGAAGACACGAGGCTTAGATGATGCGAGTAAATTGGAGAGGATTTATCTAGCGAGACATAGTCTTTATATAGCTTATCGTACATTTTCTCCATCATAGGGAAGATGGTGTTTTTAAACATATCGGTATGTTCTTTAATTAGATAAATCTGGTCATAGTTTTCCTTTTTAGCGTTTTTAAGCGCAGTGAAGTGTTCTTCGTCCATAGCTATATATGGTTTATCGTAACTATTCTCTATAATATTGACTATAAGGTTGTTAATAATCTCAGCGTTTATCGAGCCGATTACACTCTCGCTTTTGTAGTGGCGTGGAATTGACCTATAGGCAATGCTAGCGTCCTGACGGTCTTTTCCAAGGTATGCAATAATGTCTGCAATGCGAACAACGCACGCTTCAAGAGTGATGGGCGCGAGTTTTTTAAGACTGCTTTTATCCCTGCTGCAGCACTTAAGCGTTTCATCAAACTCCTTAAAATCTGTCATGCTAATGGGCGCAAGCATTCTCATTTCAGTTTCTCCGTCATGAGTAGCAATGCCCGAGAGAGTTTGCAGGGTTATATTGTAGGGAAAGATGAAATCTAGCACCCTAACTGACTGAAGGTTATGGCAAAAGTGTAGCCCTGTTTTAGAAAATAGTAGCTCATCTAGTTTTTTCTCGCCCATATGCCCGAAAGGCGTGTGTCCTATGTCGTGGCCGAGCGAAATGGCTTCAATTAGATCGCAGTTTAGGTTTAGATTTGCCCCAATAGTTCTGGCAATGCGTGAAACTAACTGCACGTGAAGAGATCTTCTAGTGATGTCATCGCTCTTTAGCCCTGCAAAGACCTGTGTTTTATCCGCATACCGAGAATAAAACGGACAATGCATTATTTTATCCGTGTCTCTTACGAAAGGATTTCTCCAGATGCTCGCTTTATCTTTTTCGGGGTCTCTTCTAATTGCATTTTTGTCGTCGTAGCCCCTACTAGGAAGCGTTTTTGCGGCTCTGTCGCTTGCAATTCTTTCGGTCAGTTCTTTTGAAAGGGCTTCATATTTCATAACAGTAATTATATAGCAAATAAAGGAATCTCTCAATAGCAAATGCGAAAATAATGCCCCGGTTTAGTAGCAGTAAATTCCCAAAGTTAATTCCACAGTGGAATTTAAAATGGAATTTAGTCTGGGAATATACGCCGTGTTAGTAGCGGGCTCA
>JAGCYK010000109.1 GCA_017960845.1 Clostridia bacterium
CTCATAGCAAGATTTTCAGAAGGAGGCGTAGTTATTACCCCATAGTCGAGGGGCTTTAATTTGCTTCCGTTCTTTTCTATAATGCCGTAACCGATTGTGGCATAACCAGGATCAAGACCAAGAATAATCAAAATATATCACCTAAATAATATTAATAAATTCAAATAAATTTTATTATACGAACCAGTAAAAAGTCAAGCCGAAATAAAACGGATAAAGCCATCTTAAAACGCTTTTAAAAGCATTTATACTGCCCTGCTTTAATTCCTTTTTCGACTGTTTTAGAAACTATTTTATAGTCTGGATAATAGCTAAATAGAAGATTATAAAACTCACTTCCGTGATTAGAAACTTTAAGATGAATTAGTTCATGAAGAATAGTTAAACTTAAGAATTCTTCAGGGAAAAACGCATGCCTTCCATTAACTCTAATGGACTTTGTTTTAAACTTGCACGAACCCCATCTGGTTTTAATCCAGCTTATAGCTAAACTCGAAGGTTTTAAACCTGTTAATTTGCTCCACTTTTCTAGATAAAATCTTGATTTAATTTCAGTTTCTATTTTATAGCAATGTTTAATTAATTCAGCTCTTTGAAGCGGAGTATCAATTTTACTACCCTGAATAATAAGGCTATCGTTATCTAATTTATATGAAAATCTTTTAGCATTTTTAAATACTAACGAAACGTCCTTTCCCCAAAAAGATACTATATCTCCGCTGTTCATATCATTGCTTTTACCATAGCTAGCACACGATTTAATTATCTTTTCTATCCTATTAAAGTTCCTTTCAAGATAGTTATTAATCTCGGATAATGGCAGATTTTTAGGCACGGTAAGAAAACATTCACCTGAAAAATTATCTATTCTAGCAGTAATAGAATGCGTCTTAATTCGCTTAATTTTAAGCAAATATCCCTTGAAATTAATACTATGTGTCATATAATACCTAAAAAATGTATTAAAAAACAGGCAAATTAGCCTGTTTTATGTTTATTTAATTATTTGCGGATTTGTCCGCTTCCGATTATTTGATATTTGTAACTAACAAGCTGAGCCGGACCAATCGGGCCACGCGCATGAAGTTTTTGAGTCGAGATGCCCATTTCCCCACCAAATCCGAATTGATATCCATCGGTAAAGCGAGTTGAGGCATTTAGATAAACGCAGGCGCTGTCAACCTTATTTAGGAAAGCTGCCGCAGCCTCTTTATCGTTTGTTATTATTGCTTCGCTATGATGCGTTGAATACTTATTTACGTGATTAATTGCCTCTTCTACGTTTTCTACAACTTTGCAAGAAATCTCAGGTCCGAGATATTCTTTATAATAATCAGCATCAGTTGCAGGAAGAGTTTTAGGGAAAATTGCTGATGTCTTTTCGCAGCCGTGAATCTCAACGCCTTTAGCTGAGATCGCGCCAAGTAGACCTGGAAGAAACTTCTCGGCAACTGCGTTATCTATAAGGATGCTTTCAAGAGCATTACATACACTTTGGCGCTGAAGCTTTCCATTAACTAAAACATTGAGAGCCGTGTCGTAATCTGCTGTCTTTTCAATATAGATGTGGCAGTTCCCTGCTCCTGTCTCAATTACCGGAATTGTAGCATTCCTTTTTGTCTGTTTAATGAACTCTCCGGAACCTCTAGGAATAAGCACATCCACGTACTCATCTTGCTGCATAAATAGAGTTGATGCTTCGTGGCTTGTATCCTCTATTATTTGAATGAAATCAGGATTGTACGCATTTCTAGTAAGCCCTTCTTTTATAACGCTAACTAGACATTTATTCGTCTCTATCGCTGAACCAGAGCCCCTTAGAACAACAGCGTTTCCGGTTTTGATGCAAATAGAAATAACATCAACTGTAACATTCGGGCGTGCCTCATATATTATTCCAACTACTCCAAGCGGAACAGTTACTTTGTTTATTTTAAGTCCGGTTTCAGTAGAAAACGAATCAGTAATCTTTCCAATAGGATCTTCTAAATCCACCATAGCCTTAACTCCATCAGCAATTCCTTGAATGCGCTCCGGAGTAAGTCTTAATCTGTCTATTATATGAGCCGGAGAATCTTTGCAATTATCTATATCTTTTTTATTTGCTTCAAGTATTAAAGCAGTCTTATTAATAATGCTGTCGACTACAATATACAGCATCTTATTCTTTTGCGACGATGTTAAATTAGCGCAGTAAGGCGCATTATCTTTAGCAAGCTTGCATGATTCTACAACTGTCATAATCTTATTCTTCCTCTATTTCATTATATACGGCGTTATGATAAACGTTCTGAACATCATCATTCTCGTCGAACATATCCAGCATCTTAAAGAGTTTGTCTCTTGACTCGTCATCAAGTTCAACTGTATTGTTAGGGATTTTCTCAATCTGAGCTGAAGCAAATTCTATTCCGCTCTTTTCGAGTTCATCTCTTACAGTAGAAAATTTGTCTACACTAGCAGATATCTCGTACATTCCGTCGGACTCTTCAAAGTCATCTGCTCCAGCATCAAGTGCGAGCATCATCATTTCGTCGTCATCCATTCCAGGCTTCTTTTCTACAAGAATAATTCCTTTGGTATCAAACATATATGACACGCAACCAGTCGTTCCGAGACTTCCGCCATATTTATCGAAAATATGTCTTACATCTCCCCCGGTTCTATTTTTATTATCCGTAAGCGCTTCTACAATAACAGCGACTCCGTTAGTGCCGTATCCTTCATAAGTTATGTTTTCATAATTAATGCTACCTAAGTCACCATTAGCTTTTTGAATGCTTCTTGTTATATTGTCTTTAGACATATTAGCGGCCTTAGCTTTGTCTATA
>JAGCYK010000110.1 GCA_017960845.1 Clostridia bacterium
GTTGTTCCAAGCCAGCAGGAAATCGAAAATGCTTGCAAAAAGATGATAGGCGCTCAGTCCCAGCTTCCTCCGGCTTACAGCGCAAAATCAGTCGGCGGAGTTCGTGCGTATGCTCTAGCTAGGCAGGGAAAAGAAGTGAGTCTTAGACCAGCTAACATTGAAATATACGACATGTATTTAAAAGAAGCGGTTAGAAAAAACGAGTATAGATTTGTTATAGACTGCTCGGCCGGAACATATATTAGGAGCATTTGTAGAGATCTAGCATATAGCACAGGCTCACTAGCAAACATGACTAGCATAAATAGAGTTAAAGCTGGGCCGTACGAGGCAAGTGACGGAATTAGCCCTAGTGAAGTTAGCTGGAACGATGTCATTCCGCTAGAAAAAGCGCTCTTCGAACTTCCTAGAGTAGATTTCCCGGCTGAAATGTATAAGAAAATAAGCAACGGCGTAGGAGTAGAGTGCAGCGAGCAGTTTAGTGCATTTAGAATGTACTGTGACGGCATATTGTTTGGGATAGGCTCCATAAAGAACGGCCTAGCAAAGATTTCCGTATATTTAAAAGAGGACTAAAAAGCGAGATGGATATTCTTTATTCCGGCAAAAAAGGTTTTGAATGCGTGCTTTGTTTAGGGCATTTTGATTGCCTTCATTTAGGCCACGCCGAAATTCTTAAAAAAGGATTAATAGAAAGAGATAACTTGCTCGGCGAGGGAAAGAAAGTATATCTAGCTGCAAGCACCTTTACTACGTCCCCGGCAAAAGAAGAAGATATTTATCCATTTAGCGAGCGCGTCAAACTTTTTGAAAGTATCGGGCTAGACGCTTGCATCCCTTTAAGCTTTAATGAAATAAAGGATATGAGCGGAGCAGATTTTGCTAAAAATATTTTTAGCGAATATAATGTTTGCGCTGTAATTTGCGGAGCGGATTATACTTTCGGAAGAGATAGACTCGGAGTAGAGGAGCTAAGCGAAATTTGCGAAAAATTTGGCTCTAGGCTATTCATCGTGCCTTTTTTGTATTATAATGGCGAAAAGATATCTTCTAGCTGGATTAAAAAGTGTCTTGCTAGCGGTAATATGGAAGAAGCGGCAATGCTTCTTGGTAGGCCTTTTTCAGTTAGTGGCTTAGTCGTTAAGGGCGATGGGATAGGAAGCAAAGAGCTTGGACATCCGACGGCAAATATTAAGGCTGGTTACGGTCTAAACATAAAACAAGGTGTATACGGGACTATATTCGAGGTTAACGGGGAAAGATATTACTCGGTAACTAATTATGGGCCAAGACCGACAGTAAAGCGCACTGAGCTAAGGCTTGAAACGCATATCCCCGGATATACCGATGGGAATCTATATGGAGCTACGGGCACAATAGAGTTCGTCACATATTTAAGAGAAATAAAGAACTTTACTAGGCTAGAAGAGCTTAGCGAGCAGATAAATAAGGACGTGGAGTGGGTGTATGATCAAATTCGGACCTAGCGGCAATTCTCTTTCATTTTACGAGGAAGGACATAAACATACTTTTGAAGCTGCAAAATGGCTTGCCGAAAAGGGACTCAGTGCATTCGAATATTCTTTTGGGCGCGGAGTTAGAATTAATGACGAATCAGCCGAACTCATAAAAAACGAGTTTTCAGCTCACGGCATTGAGATAAGCGTGCATGCGCCATATTACACTAACTTTGCAAGCGAAGATGACGTAAAAATTCAAAATTCGATAGAATACGTTAAACAGTCTGTCATCGCCGCCCATAAAATGGGAGCTAAAAGAACCGTGTTCCACCCGGCTTCTTGCGGAAAGATGGATAGAAGTGAGGCTGTTAAAAGAACTTATGCGTCATTAGAACTTCTTTCGGCCGCGCTCGACGAGTTTGATTTTGATTTTATTGTTTGCCCAGAGACTATGGGTAAATTCAATCAAATAGGTACGATTGATGAAGTGCTCGGCTTTTGCAAAACAGATAAACGCTTTTATCCTTGCTTAGATTTCGGGCATATTAATAGTTACACTCAAGGCTCGCTAAAGACTGAAGATGACTATAAAAGGCTTATAGACAAAATTTTTGATGCGCTTCCTGACGAGCGCGCTAAAAACGTTCACGTTCACTTTTCTAAGATTCAATACGGAGCAAAAGGAGAGATAAGGCATCTAACTTTTGCTGATAAAGAATATGGACCTGAGTTCGAGCCACTTGCAAGCGTAATCGTAAAATACGATCTAAGTCCGCATATAATATGCGAATCAGACGGAACTATGGCAGAAGATGCACTTTATATGAAAAACGTGTATAATAGCATAAGGAGGGCAAATCTATGAACACTATTTTGGATAAAATGAACCTTGATGCGGCTATTCTATTAGAAGATAATAACCGCAAATACTATACCGGTTTCATGTCTTCCTTTGGCGCAGTGCTTTTAACAAAAAAGGACAATTATTTCTTCACTGATTTCCGCTATGGCATTGCTGCAAAAAAAACCATTAAGGATTTTAATGTTATTATAACGAAACCCGAAGAGCTTAATGCTGCTATAGGGAGTGCGCTTCGTAAAATACCCGGAATAAAGAATCTTGGGTTTGAGGATAGAAGCCTTACCGTTAAAGAGCACAAAGAATTAAAAAGCGCTCTTAGCGAGTTTACGTTTAAGCCACTTGGCAGCTCTGTTTTAGAAGAAAGGGCTGTAAAAACAAAAGATGAAATTCAGCAAATTAAGATAGCTCAAAAAATAACGGAAGATGCTCTATTAAAAACGATGGCAATGATTCGCCCGGGAGTAAGCGAAGCTGATATTAATGCTGAACTAACTTACCAGATGATAAAATGCGGAGCGGACGAGCTTGCGTTTAATAATATTGTTGCTTTCCAGGAAAATACGGCTGACTGTCATCACGTGCCTACAGATAAAAAACTATCTAAAAACGATATAATAACTATAGACTGCGGAGCACGTAAGAACGGGTACTGCTCGGATATGACAAGAACGTTTTGTCTAGGCGAGCCTCTTGCAAAACTTCAGGAGATTTATTCTATCGTTTTAGGCGCTCAAAACTATATTCTCTCTATTTTAAGAGCAGGCTATACAGGGCGCCAGGTAGATATGCTTTGCCGCGAGTATTTTAGATCTTATGGTTATGAAAAGGAATTTGGTCACTCTTTAGGCCATGGCGTAGGCATTCAAATCCATGAACTTCCGAATATGTCGACTACATGCGATATGGAGCTAACCGAAGGAAATATTGTTACTGTTGAGCCCGGATTATACGTAGACGGACTAGGCGGAGTGCGCATCGAGGACATGGTTCTCATCAAAAAAGACGGGATAGAGAACTTGACAGCATTTAAGAAAAGTATTAGTATATAAAGGCAAAAAATTGATGTTTAGGAGTGCTTTATGACAGCAGGAGAATTTAGAAAAGGCGTTACTTTTGAAAAGGATGGAAAGGTCTTCAGAGTTGTAGATTTCCAGCATGTTAAGCCCGGAAAAGGTTCCGCATTCGTAAGAACAAAGTATAAAAATGTAGTAACAGGACAGGTTCTTGAAGAATCTTTCAACCCGACAGAAAAGTTTCTTGACGCTAAGATTGAAACCAAAGAATATCAATTCCTTTACGATGACGATGATTTTTGCTATTTCATGGATCCCGAGACTTTCGAGCAGATTCAGATTAACAAAGAAGATTGCGTAGATGCATTGAAATATATTATCCCTGAGATGATGGTTTCAATTCAGTCATATAAGGAAGTTCCTTTCAGTGTAGATCCTCCCAACTTTGTTGAACTTGTTATTGCCGAAACAGAGCCGGGAATACAAGGTGATACATCGAAAGCTGGAAACAAGCCTGCAGTTCTTGAAACCGGCGCAAATATTTTAGTTCCTCTTTTCATTAGCACAGGAGACAAAATCCGTGTTGACACAAGAACAGGGGAATATATGTCAAGAATTAAATAATAGATTGCTTATTATGTATATTGATTGGGCTGGGTTTGGTAATAATCAAACCTGGCCTTTTTGTTATATTCAATTATTTAAAGTGGGTATTGACAGGTTATCGTTATTATTATATAAAGTAATGGGATAGTTTAATGATAAGGGAGGTCAGAATTATGTTAAATCGCAATTTAGTGAAATTATCTGCTGTTTTGCTTATTTTGCTATGTTCAGTAACAGTTTTTTCAGGATCTTTCTCTTTATCACCATGGGAAGAAGCTTTAGTATATGAACCTCTATGGAAACAATATTCTTTGCAAGAAGCATATGGTCAAGGCCTGCTGAGTCAAGAAGATTTGAGAATAATCAATTTATATCGGGCTGATCATAAATCTGACGTAACAGAAGATAATAGTGTTTACGAAGAAAGACTTAGAGAAAGGCAAAAATATTACGGATCTAATGAAGAGTTGGATTCTGAAACGGCGAAACAAATTAAAAACACATTTTTTAAAAACTACGTAGTTAACGAACTGGATTCTGAAATTAATCGTTGGAACGAAGACACTCTCAAATATGCAGAAGATGTTAGAGATGGTCAATATGCTTGGTTAAATATTGAGTTTCAAAATGAGGACGATTTTAATAATTATCTTGAAAATGCAGGGTATCCTTTAACTAGAGAAAAAGCATATAAAAAAGTTTACGAGTGTATAAGAGTTTATGCCTATATCGGTGTATTTAGTGATGCTATAGTTGTTGAAATGCACCAGCGCTTCCCATATTTTATTTATCCTACAACGATCCCCATAACTTTTGTTGAGGTTGGAGGAATTGTTGTAAAATCTTTTGAACCCATTTATGTTTTCGCAAAATAATATTAGATAAAGGCAAACAATAAAAATCAATCAAACATATTATTAAGAGCGCATGGCTAAGTCTTACCATCATAGCGCTCTTTTTTTATTACTCAAAAATACTCTCACAAACACTTGACAGGAAAAAACACTTAGAATATACTATTAGCAGTCGAATAGATAGAGTGCTAACAATTGTGATAATTAATTGCTAACAAAAGTTGCAAATAATTGCTAAAAAGTGGGGAAGAGCAAATGTCTCTAAGCGAGAGAAAAGAAAAAATCATTCAGGCAATAGTTGATGAATATATCGACACCTGTGAACCTATTTCAAGTTCAGACATTCAAAAGAACTATCTTCCTGAACTGTCTTCTGCCACTATAAGAAATGAACTTTCTGCTTTATCTGAAATGGGATATCTCGACCAGCCGCATACTTCTGCCGGAAGAGTACCTACGGCGCAGGCTTACCAGTTATATTTCGAAAAGCTTATGTCAAAGAAGGCTCTATCTAAAAGTGAGGAGCAACTGATTCGTAAAGCCTTTGAAGGCAAGATTAACGAAATAGATGAGGTGCTTCGCTCTACTGCAAGGGTTATAAGCGAGATTACGAGTCTAACCGGAATAGCTTACGTTGAAGATATAAAGAAAGCTAAGATTAGTAGCATTAAAATATTCAGAATAACTGAAGACTCGGCAATCGTAATAATTGTAACGAGTCTCGGAGTACTAAAAGATAGTTTTATTGGAATCTCTCCGGATGTTCCGGATGATTATTTCAGAAACGCATCTATCATCGCAACGGAAGCCTTTGCCGGTCATACCATTGATGAGGCTATAAGTCCGGAAGACATAATTAAGGATATAAACATGCAGTACAAAGCTACTTTCGAGGCAATAGTATCCTTACTTAAAACTTATGCTTCAGGCTCGAAAAACTATGAATTTGCGATAGAGGGAAGTTCTAAAATACTTGATCAGCCCGAATACGAAGATGTGGTAAAAGCACGTTCAATGTTAAAGCTTTTAGAAAGCAAAGAAAAACTTATGCCACTTCTAAGTTCGGCTGGGGACAGCGAATTCACTTTGAATATCCAAAACGCCTCAAGCGATGAAGCAGACTACGCAGTGCTTACAGTCAATCTTGAAAAGGATGGCGTCAATCTTGGTAAGGCCGGTGTTATAGGCCCGTCGAGAATGGATTATTCAAAAGTAACGGCAGTTTTAGCATATATAGGGAATATGCTGTCAAAGCTGCGCGATGAAGATAAATAATTGGAGGATAAAATGGCAAAAAAGCATTCAAAGAAAAATACAGCAATAAATAATGATGATGTGAAAGAAGACGCGATTTCTAAGGAAAGTGAAGAAAAAATCGATATCGAAATGGAAATCGAAAATTATAAAAAGACGGTCTGCTTTTTAAGAGATGAAAGAGATGCTTTCGAAGAAGCTGCAGAAAAAGCAAAGAAGGACTCTGAAAAGTTTAAAAGCGCAGCTATAGATTTAAAGAATCAACTGGAAATAATGCAAAACGATTTTGCGAATTATAAAAGAAGAACTCTAGATCAAACTGCTCTAATAAAAGCAGAAGCTCAGGCCACTTTAATTTCTAAATTCATTCCGGTTCTAGATATTACTGAAAAAGCATTGAAAATGATAACTGACGAGTCAACTGCCGAAGGCGTAAGAATGATTGAGAATCAGATAAAAGATATCTTCACCTCGGTTGGAGTCACTGAAATTCCCGCTCTTGATGAGTATTTCAATCCTTCTTACCACAATGCGGTTTTAAGAGAAAAGACCGATGATGACGAGATGGACGGAAAGGTGACCGAAGTTTATCAAAAAGGATACGAATTAAATGGCAAAATCCTTCGCCCTAGCGTAGTGAAAGTAGCCGCTAAATAACATATAGAAAAAAACATTTGGAGGACATAGATTATGGGAAAGATTATAGGTATTGACCTTGGAACAACAAACTCATGCGTTGCAGTGCTTGAAGGAGGGGACCCTGTTGTAATCCCCAATTCCGAAGGCTCACGTACAACGCCTTCTGTAGTAGGTTTTGCAAAAGACGGAGAGCGTCTAGTAGGCCAGGTTGCTAAACACCAGGCAGTTGCAAACCCTGACAAAACAGTCAGCTCAATCAAAAGAGATATGGGCTCTAATCGTAAAGTAAATATTGATGGAAGAGATTATTCTCCTCAGGAAATATCTGCGATGATTTTAACTAAACTTAAGAATGATGCCGAAGCTTATCTTGGTGAAAAAGTAACTCAGGCTGTTATTACAGTTCCCGCATACTTTACTGATTCACAGCGTCAGGCGACCAAAGATGCTGGAAGAATTGCAGGTCTTGAAGTGCTTAGAATTATAAACGAGCCGACAGCAGCATCTCTAGCTTACGGACTTAACAAACCCGGAAATGAAAACCAGAAAATATTCGTATTCGACCTAGGCGGAGGTACTTTCGATATTTCTATTCTAGAAGTAGGAGATGGCGTATTTGAAGTAGTTGCTACCGCAGGTGACAATAGACTTGGTGGAGACGACTGGGATCTTCGTATTATGGAATATCTTGCAGATCAGTTCAAAAAAGAAAACGGAATAGATCTTCTTCAGGATAAAATGGCTAAACAGCGTCTAAAGGAAGCTGCAGAAAAAGCTAAAATAGAACTTTCTCAGCTTCAGAATACAACTATTAGTCTGCCGTTTATCTCTTCTGGTCCTAACGGCCCGCTTCACCTTGAAGTTTCTCTTTCAAGAAGCAAATTTGAAGCTTTAACTGAAGACCTTCTTCAAAGAACAATTACTCTTTCAAATAGAGCATTATCAGATGCAAAACTTTCTATCAGCCAGATAGACAAGGTTATTCTTGTAGGTGGATCTAGCCGTATGCCAGCCGTATCAGAGGCAGTTAGAAAACTAACCGGAAAAGAACCTTTCAAGGGAATCAACCCTGATGAGTGCGTTGCAGTTGGTGCCGCTATTCAAGGCGGAGTTCTCGGCGGAGAAGTTAAAGACGTTTTACTTCTAGATGTTACTCCTCTATCACTCGGAATTGAAACAATGGGTGGAATTTTTACAAAACTTATTGATAGAAATACTACGATTCCTACAAAGAAGTCACAGATTTTCTCAACAGCAGCAGATAACCAGCCGGCCGTAGATATCCACGTGCTTCAGGGTGAAAGAGAAATGGCTGCGGATAACAAGACTCTTGCTAGATTCGAGCTTTCAGGAATTGCTCCTGCTCCTAGAGGAATTCCTCAGATTGAAGTTACTTTCGATATAGACGCAAACGGCATTGTGCATGTGTCTGCAATGGATAAAGGCACCGGAAAAGAGCAGCACGTTACCATTCAGTCTTCTTCCAACCTTACTGAAGAGCAGATTCAAAGCGCTATTATCGATGCAGAGAAGTTTGCTGAATCAGATAAGAAGCGTAAAGAACTCGTTGAGACAAAGAACCAGGCGGATATGCTAATTTTCTCAATCGAAAAATTCTTCAAAGAGAATGGTGATAAAGTTTCTCCCGAGGAAAAAGAAATGCTCGAGCAGGAAATGAATAAGGTTAGA
>JAGCYK010000111.1 GCA_017960845.1 Clostridia bacterium
AAAACCATCACAAACCAAAACATCATATTTTCCGCTAAGAACATCTCTTGATTCCATATTTCCAAGAAAATTAACAGGCAAATCTTTAATTAAATCAAAAGCTGCATGTGTAAGCTTACTACCTTTATGGTCCTCTGTTCCAACGCAAACGAGTGCTGTTCTCGGATTTTCTACTCCGTATGCGCTTTTCATCAAAGCTGAGCCTAAAAGAGCAAATTGAGCGAGATATTCAGGAAGACAGTCGGAATTAGCGCCGCAGTCCATAAGACAAACATTATTACCGTCTTCGGTAGGAAGAACTGCAGCTAGAGCTGGTCTATCTACTCCACTAAGTCTACCGGTTATAAATATTCCGCCACAAAGAATTGCACCAGTTGAACCAGCTGAGATTAATCCAATTACGTCGGGGTTAGAATTTAATATATTCATTCCAACGACAATAGTTGAATCCTTTTTTTGTTTAATTGCCATTGTAGGAGACTCATTGTTGGATATAATCTGCGAAGCATGGACTACTTCTATTCTATCTGTATCATATTCATATTGAGCGAGCTGAGTCGCTAGAAAATCTTTATCTCCAGGCATAATGATTTTCAGATTATCATATTTTTTAACAGCCTCAGTTGCTCCTTTAATCAATTGCTCCGGATTATCTCCGGTAAAAACATCAAGTACTACTTTCATCATTTATGTTGTCCTCACTATCTACTTCATTAAATGGTTTATAATTATTTTCTTTTTCCCACGCTATAAGAGCATCAGATTTAACGCCGTCAGGAAGTCTATTCTTTTTCTTCCAGCGTTTATTTTCAACCATATCATTGCATATCACACGGCATCTAGCAAACTCTAGATCATATCTTGCAGAAAGACGAGCAATTTCTTCAGCTGAAGGAAATTTGCAGGCAGAGTCCGTAATTTTAATAGGATCTCCAATATATATATAATTGCGTCTAAAGGCTTTATACCGCTCATAAATAATTACTGGAATAACCGGAGCGCCACTTTTTGCTGCAAATATAGCTAGCCCTCCCTTAACAGGAAGCATTTGCTTGCTATCACCTTTATTTCTGGTGCCTTCGGGAAAGATTAGTATTTGCCCTATTTTTCCATTTATAGTATTTAAAATCTCTCTAAGCTCAGACATCTTAGGAGCGTCTCTATCAATGAAAATAACTCCGAACCATGTATAAAGTAATCTCAAAAAAGGATTCTTTTTTAGTTCTTTTTTCCCGATATATCTTCTTAGTCCGCCAATTTTAGCATGTGTTAAAGGTACATCTAGATTAGACAAATGGTTGCTAGCATAGATGTATTTACCTTTTTTTATTATTTTTTCTTTATTAAGTACTTTTGTAGGATGAAAAGGTCTAACTACAAAAAATATAGCTTTACTTATGTAATAAAATGGTGTCCACATTGTTGGTAATGTCTTTATAACAGCTCTTCGCTAGGATCGAATAATATTCCGGTAAGATAATCTGTACTTAATTTCGACACATCACCTTTTCCTAGAATGAAATGCAAAGATAGACCTAGTACTCCGTAGATTACTATTTCAGCAACATAAATAACCGGCACCCCTTTATAGTTTTTCTGATTGGGAGATGTCTTTATTATATATGTTTGAACAAGGAAATTAATCTCTCGCATCATTCCGTAAATATATATCTTAATTTCTTTATTCCACATAGACTGTGCCATAAAGTCAATTAGGAGTTTAAATATTTCGGGGTCGTGAGCAATTTTTCCTTTAAAATAATCTATCATTGCAGCGAAGTTTTCTCTACGTGATTTTTCAGTCGAAAATACTTCCTTTAATTCTTCAACAATTTTCTTTATTACTTCATTTATGACGCTTAAAAACAACTTTTCTTTTGTTTTATAGTAATAGTTCAATTGACTGAGAGCTACTCCTGCAGTAGCTGCAATTTCACGCGTGGAAACACTTGAATACCCCCTTTCCGATAAAAGAATATAGGCGGCATTCAAGATTATTTCCTGCGTGTTTACATCAAAATCGCTATTTTTTTTCTTTGCCATAAATTATAGGATTAATCTTCTTTTAAGAAGGTTTCTTCCTTACCAAAGCAATAAACTACAAGAGTCCCCGGGCCTGTTGTAGCACCGATGATAGGTCCAAGCCAGTCGATATAAATATCTTTGGGGTGAACAGCTTCACGAAGCTTTTCAGCAAAAACTTCAGCATCTGCAAGGCAGTCGCCGTGTGACACATAAAGAGTCTGCTCTTCGGGATTTTCAATAACTTCTTTGCATCTTTCTACAAGGAAATTGATAGCATTCTTTCTACCCTTAACTTTTGCGATAGGAGCGTTATGTCCCTTAATGTCTGATACAATAATGGGTTTAACTTGAAGAATTCCTCCAAAGAAAGCTGCAGCGCCTGTTACTCTACCAGCGCGCTTAAGATATGAAAGATCATCGACTGTGCATATCTGGTTGTAGCGAAGTTTATTTGCTTCAATCCAAGACACTATTTCATCAATGGATTTTCCTTCTGCTCTAAGTTCACTAGCCTTAATAACCATCATGCACTCACCCTTACATGCATTGAGCGCGTCTATGCAATAAATTTTTGCTCCCGGATAATTGGGAAGAAGTTCCTCTGCTGCCTTCTCTGCTGAATGTACAGATGCTGAAAGCGCTGAAGAACAAGCTATATATATAATATCCTTTCCTTCATCAAGCCATTTTGTAAAATGTTCAACGAATTCAGAGTGATTGATCTGCGATGTTGTTAA
>JAGCYK010000112.1 GCA_017960845.1 Clostridia bacterium
AGTTTTATTCCATCCTAAATTTATATAAAGACAATAATAATCAGAGGTATTTTAAAGATGTCGAAAATTGATTTAACCAAGTATGGTATCATCGGAACAAAAGAAATCGTTCGCAATCCCTCTTATGAGGAATTGTTTGTAGCGGAAACTGATCCTTCTTTAGAGGGATTTGACAAAGGTCAGCTTACAGAGCTTGGAGCTGTAAACGTAATGACCGGAATATATACCGGCCGTTCACCCAAAGACAAGTTTATTGTTATGGATGAGAATTCAAAAGATACCATTTGGTGGACATCTGATGAATATAAAAACGATAACCATCCCGCAAGCAAGGAAGCTTGGAAAGTGCTTAAAAAGCTCGCTCAAGAAGAGCTTTCAAACAAAAAGCTTTATGTTGTAGATGCATTCTGCGGAGCAAACAAAGATACTCGTATGGCAATCCGTTTCATCGTAGAAGTTGCTTGGCAGGCTCATTTCATTAAGAACATGTTCATTCAGCCTTCTAAAGAAGAGCTTGAGAATTTCGAGCCTGATTTCGTTTGCTACAATGCTTCAAAGGCAAAAGTAGAGAACTACAAAGAGCTCGGACTTAACTCCGAAACCGCAGTTGTATTCAACATTACCGAAAGAGAGCAGATTATTATAAACACATGGTACGGCGGAGAAATGAAGAAAGGTTTGTTCTCAATGATGAACTACTATCTTCCTTTAAAGGGAATCGCTTCAATGCACTGCTCAGCTAATACAAATCTCGACGGAAAAGACACAGCAATCTTCTTCGGACTTTCAGGAACAGGTAAGACTACTCTTTCAACAGATCCTAAGAGACTTCTTATCGGTGATGACGAGCACGGCTGGGACGACAACGGAGTATTCAACTTCGAGGGCGGATGCTATGCGAAAGTTATTAACCTTGATAAAGACTCAGAGCCTGATATCTACAACGCAATCAAGAGAAACGCACTTCTTGAAAACGTTACTGTTGATAAAGACGGAAAGATCGATTTCGCTGACAAGAGCGTTACAGAAAACACCCGCGTTTCATATCCTATCAACCACATTGAAAAGATTGTTCGCCCTGTTTCTTCAGCACCCGCTGCAAAGAATGTAATCGTCCTTTCAGCAGACGCATTCGGAGTTCTTCCTCCGGTTTCCATTCTCACTCCCGAGCAGACTCAGTATTATTTCCTTTCCGGATTTACCGCTAAGCTTGCTGGAACAGAGCGCGGAATAACCGAGCCTACACCTACATTCTCAGCTTGCTTTGGACAGGCGTTCCTAGAGCTTCATCCCACAAAGTATACAGAAGAACTCGTTAAGAGAATGCAGCAGAGCGGCGCTAAGGCATATCTTGTAAACACAGGATGGAACGGAACAGGAAAGCGTATCTCCATTAAAGATACACGTGGAATCATCGATGCTATCTTAAACGGCGACATTAACGACGTTCCTACAAAGAAGATTCCTTACTTCAATCTTGAAGTTCCTACCGTTTTGAAGGGAGTAGATACCGGAATTCTTGATCCTAGAGATACATACAAGAACCCTGCCGATTGGGAAGCAAAAGCAAAAGACCTTGCTGGTAGATTCATTAAGAACTTCGTTAAATACGAAGGAAACGCAGCAGGTAAGGCGCTTGTTCCTGCAGGACCTCAGCTTTAAAATACAATAAATCGTTATGATAGATTCATTAGCTCTTGTTTAGCAATTAAGCAAGAGCTTTTTTCTCGCCCGCTTGGTTAGAAAGGCTAAATAGCCAAATCTATTTGATAGGTAAATAGGTGCGCTATCTATTATTGACAATGAACGTGCATTTTACTATAATGTCAAATGTATTTTTATGTGCCGAGAAAGGCAAAATTTCTTTATTTATTTAAAAAAAGAGGAAAGAAATGAAAGAAGATTTTTCGAACAAGAAAAACCAGATGGATGTGGATGATATTTTAAGTAACGATTCGGATTTTGATGCGGATATGGATTACGACTTTTCCGGTGACTATGACTCGGATGTAAACACAAAAATATCCAGAGTATATGACGAGCTCGCTGACCTAAAAAAGCTTTTAGGCTCTTCTGAACCTGCCCGCGGCGGGTATTATCCTCATGGAATGGGCGAAGTTGCTCTATATAATGAGATAGGAAGATTAAGAGAGGAACTGGCAAAAACTCAAAGTAACCAGAGCCTTCAGCAGGAACTCGGTAGGATTAGAAACGAAATGGAGTATTCCGCAAAAAGAAACGACGAAAAGATTAGAGGGCTCATTGAAAAAGTTCAATCTCAAATTGGCGCAATTGAGGAGTCTTCTAAAAAAAGAGACGGAGCAGTTGACTTAAAAGATGCATCTGACGGGGCAGGAAAAATAACTATTGGTGACCCTGAAAAACTTTCCTCATTCTACGGACAGATTAACGAACTTTTAAATGAAAAGTCCGAAGAGATTAACTTTAAACTTGATGAATTAAAAGAGCTGATTGCCAGCAATGCTTCTTCAATTGATCCTCAAATTCTCGATAGCATCAATAGCGGAATGGAAAAGCTCCGCGAAGAGTTTATGGTAGGACAGGGCTCAGATACTTTTATAGGGCTTAAAAAAGCACAAAGAGAGCTTATAAGCTCTGTTAATCAGGTGGCTACAGATGTAAGACGTTTCAACGAAACAGGTTCTTTGAATTTAACATCCATTCTTATGGACCTTGACACTGTATCTAACAAGCTTGCCGATCAGGATAGAGCAATAAGCGAACTCGGAAATAGCATAAGCGGCGTAGAAAAGATTAAGCAGGTTTCAGATACGCTTGATGAATTTATACAAAAGCAGACCGGAGTCGTATCCGAAGAAAGAGCTCAAATAATAGAGACTCTAGACAATATCAAGCTTACTGTAGATAAGCTGTCAACCCAGCGGCCCATAATAAATGCAAATTTAGAGGAAAATGCCGGCGATGGTCTTAATTTACTTCTCTCTGAAATAGTTTCGCTTAGAGACGAGCTTCAAACATATAAGGACGAGATTAGTTCATACGTCGAAAAAAGCGCTGGCACCGACGGGGACGCTTTAGGAGACGCAGGTGTAGTAGAGAGCATTGCAGCGCTTAGAGCTGATATTGCAGAGCTTATTGATAGGTTTAACCCGGCTAGATATGGCGATGATTATGTCGAGGGAGAGGCAATTACGCCTGTAGACGAACCTGAAGAGACCTTAGCTGGCGATAGCACGCCTAAAGCAGAAGAAACAAAAGTTGCTCCTACTTCCTCAATCAGCCCTGAAATAGCGGAACTTAAAAACACTATAAATCAGCTTAGAGGCGAAGTAGCTGAACTTAAAGCTAATAAAGTAGACGCGTCCGATTTAAAAAGCGGACTCGATGAAGTTAAAAGCATTCTATCTAATCTAACTAATGCTCCCAGCTTAGAAGGCAGTGAGCAGGTTCGCTCTGATATTGCCGAGATAAAACTCCTTATAGAAAATCTTGGCATTAAACATGATGAAAATGCCGCTCCTTTTGTAACCGGAAGTGAATACGGCGTTATATTAGCTGAGATTAAGGCACTTAGAAGTGAAATTGCTGAAATCAAGGCAATGAAGTCGGATGCTAAAGAGCTGTCAGCAGTTAAGGACGCTATCTCATCAATTAAGGATGAGCCGGATTATGCTGTCATGAATGAAGTTCTCGCGCTTAGAGAAGAATTCCAGATGATGAAGGATGGAATGGCTTTATTAGTAGACAAACTTGACGAGTCCGGAGCTGTAGCTCAGATTAAAAATCTTCGCGATCAGATATTCGCAATCAATATGGTAAACATATCTAACACCGAAGAGCCGGAATACGAAAGCTATAACAACCTCATTCTAGACGCTATTGGATTCATTAGAGACGACATCGACGCTATATCAAATAACATTTCTAGCGAGAGCGATGAGAAAAAGGAAGATAAACTTAGCGCTCTAATCACAGAACTTGAAGGCCGCATTAAAGAGGCGGGCGGAGCAAACAAAACTGAGCTTCTTACCGAAATAGACAGCCTCAAGAAAATGAATGCGTCAGGCCTAGAAACGAGTATAGCTTCACTTGATCTTCTCAGTAGAATAGCTAAAATCTTAGACGACCAAAGCAATTATCTAGCTGACATCAAAGAAAACGAAAAGAAAGCAGGTTCTGCTGATTACGACCAGCTCCGCGGAGAGGTAGCAGATTTAAAGAAATCTGTTGAAGGCGGCGCGGCCGATGAAGACTTTGAAAGTTCTATTCGCCAGCTTAAAGATGAATTGTCTCAAATGGCTGGGCTTGTAAAAGAAGAACCAAAGCCTGCTAAAAAGGTAGCAGCTAAAAAAACAACCGCTAAAAAAGCAGCAGCAAAAAAGAAGCCCGCTAAAAAAAGCGCTAGCAAAAAAACCAAATAAAAGGGCATAGCTAAGATAAGAAACAAATTGATAAAAAACAGACATTTGCTCTATCAAATGTCTGTTTTGACTAAGATATACGTAAGCTTAAAAAAGCAATTAAATGTGACAAAAATAGAACGTGAAGAATAAAAAAGCTAGTCCATATAGAAAAAGGGCTTTGCCGTTATATATAATAAAGGCATAAATGCCATAAGAGTATACATATGAATTATTTTGTAATAGACGTTGAAACGCCAAATCAATACAACGACAGCATCTGCGCAGTTGGAATGCAAACCATAGACGACGGCATTGTTACTAACGAGTATTACTCGCTAGTCAATCCGGAGACATTTTTTCTTCCTTTCAATATTTCAATTCATGGAATAACTGAGGATATGGTTCGTTTTTCTCCTTCTTTTCCTAAGATTTGGTCAATCATTAAAGAAATGGCGGGGGATAGGGTATTTGTCGCTCACAACGCTCCTTTCGATATAAACGTTCTAATAAAGTGCATTAATAAATATAGCCTAGAGCCTTACGAATTTCATTACTTAGACACAGTAAGAATAGGCCGGTCCCTTTGCAAAGACTGGCCAAGACACTGCGGAGCATTTAGACTTCCCAATATGTCATTAAGACTGGGAGTAGAACTTGATCACCATCACAACGCAATGTCCGATACTCGGGCATGCGGTGGAATCTTAATGAAACTGCTGTCTATATATAAGTTTAATCCGGAAGATTTTTTAAGTCACTCTAGCAGCGTTAAGCCGGAAGCACCGGTCTTACTTTAATCGCTATAAGCGAAGCGGCTAGACACTTTATAATATCTCCAGGAAGAAATACTAGAAATCCTGTAACAAGAAAACCTGCAATATCCGTTTCTATATTAAGGAAGTGGATGTTTACTATAAAAAAGTAAGGAATGGCTACGGCGTACAGCGCTAAGTCTGCAAGCAGAGCAAATAAAAGCTCCTTAATAAAAGAGGGCTTTTTATTTTTGTAAGTAATTCCGGAAATAATTGCAGCGGGCAGAAATCCAATAATATACCCAAAAGACGGTTTCAAAACATACTCAAAACCGCCGCCTGCAGTAAAGAACGGTAGCCCGGCTAGTCCCAAAAGAATATATATTGCAACGGTGAGCCCTCCGACCAGTTTGCCGCAAAGCTTTCCTGCAAGAAGCACAAACAAAACCTGAAGGGTAAATGGCACTAGAAAGAAAGGAAAACTAACTCTTGCTGAAACGGCGAGAAGCGCAACAAAAAGCGCTGTTAAAATGAGCGATTTTGTAGGGAATTTCCTGCTTTTCTTTGCAACATCATACATACCGGAAAAATACTACCATACCTAAACAGTTGAGGTCAAACAAAACTGACTTTTAGGCGAGGTTAGTCGATGCCGCAGATTTTCCTTGCTACATATATTCCGCTTGCTGAAGCGTGCGACAAAGAATGTGTTACGCCGCTGCAGTCGCCTATGACATATAGTCCTTTGTGACAGGTTTCGAGGTTGCTGTCTATTTCCACTTCCATATTATAGAATTTGACTTCAACCCCGTATAGAAGCGTTTCGTCATTTGCAGTTCCGGGAGCAATTTTATCCAGCGCATAAATCATCTCGATTATTCCGTCGAGAATTCTTTTTGGTATTACTAGCGATAGGTCGCCTGGAGTAGCTGTTAGGGTGGGGGTTATAAAGCATTCCTCGATTCTAGCGACAGTGCTTCTTCTTCCTCTTGTAAGGTCTCCGAATCTTTGAACGATGATGCCTCCGCCTAGCATATTGGAAAGCCTGGCGATACTTTCAGCGTACGCATTGCTGTCGTCGAACGGTTCGGTGAAGTGCTTAGAGACTAAAAGCGCGAAATTTGTGTTCTGCGTGTGCTTTGAAGGATCAGAGTAGCTGTGTCCGTTGACGGTTACTATTCCGTTGGTGTTTTCGGCCACCACAGCTCCGTATGGGTTCATACAGAACGTCCTTACCAGGTCGTTGTATTTTTCGGTTCTATATACAATTTTGCTTTCATAAAGCTCATCTGTTAGATGCGCGAAAATCTCGGCCGGAAGTTCAAAACTAGCGCCAAAATCAACGCGGTTAGAGTGTGTGACTATTCCTAGTTCCTTGCAGACTTGCTCCATCCATTTGCTGCCAGAGCGTCCTACCGAAACTATGCACTTATCACCTGAAAAAGAGGTAGTATCGGTTTTAAGCGTGAACTGCTTTCCTTCGTGAAGTATTTTTCTGACAGGAGTGTTGAAATAGAAATCAACAGAATCCTTTAACTTCGCGTAAAGATTTTTTAGAACTACATAGTTTTTATCCGTTCCTAAGTGGCGGACTGTTGCGTCTAAAAGGTGCAATTTATTTTGCAAACATAGTTTTTTTATGGATGTGCTTGCGGTTGAATAAAGCTTTGAGCCTTCGCCACCGTTATGCATATTTATGTCATCAACATAGCGCATGAGCTGGATAGCTTTGCTTTTGCCTATATACTCGTGCAGATTGCCACCGAACTGGTTTGTAATATTGTACTTTCCATCAGAAAAGGCGCCCGCACCGCCAAAGCCGTGCATTATGGCGCAAGTAGGGCAGTGCGCGCAGGATTTAACTTTAACTCCGTCTATAGGGCAGTGCCGTTTTTCAAGAGAGTTTCCCGCTTCAAATATGGCTATTTTTAATTTGGGTTCGTTTTTCAGCAGTTCATATGCTGCGAATATTCCGCCTGGTCCTGCTCCTATGATACATACGTCGTAGTGTTTGTTATCCATAATAAAACCTCTTAAAGTTTATCTTTCCATCTAGACCATATTATGCTACAG
>JAGCYK010000113.1 GCA_017960845.1 Clostridia bacterium
ACTTTTTTTGCTTTTTTAGCCCTTTAAGACAATTAAAGGGCTATTGCTATATTAAGGGAGTTTTTTAAAGTGAAAATTTTAGTAGATGTAATGGGCGCAGATAAGCCCGAAAACATAATAATAGGGGCTCTTGAAGCGGAAATTCCAGCTTCTTACACGGTTGTGCTATACGGCGACAAAGATCTCATAGAAAATACTGCGCGCTCAGTCAAAGCAAAAGTTAAATACGAAATTGTTGCGACTGACGAAGTTATATCAAACAATGAGTCTCCGACGCTGGAGTTTAGAACAAAAAAGAACTCCTCAATGCGTCGCGCATTTGAAGATTTAAATAAAGTAGATGCGGCCGGGCTTGTTTCAGCAGGTTCGACCGGAGCGGTTCTAACCGGCGGAACGCTTATGACAGGGAGAATAAACGGGATTATGCGTCCGACTTTGTGCCCGGTTCTACCAACGCTAGACGGGTCGTGCTGCTTGGTCGCTGACGCCGGAGCTAACGTAGACGCTAAACCTGAGTGGCTCGTTCAATTCGCTTTAATGGCGTCCATCTACTACACTGCTGTTTATGGTAAAGAGAATCCGCGCGTAGCGCTACTTAATATAGGCGCAGAGGAGCATAAGGGAAACAATCTAACGCATGCAGTTTATCCATTGCTGCTCGAGGCCGGTATTAACTTCATTGGAAACGTTGAAGCTAGGGAAGCTTTTAGCGGCTACTGCGATATAGTCATAGCTGACGGATTCGACGGAAACGTACTTGTTAAATCCACCGAAGGCGCCGTTGCTATGGTGCTTAAGCTTCTAAAGAACGCAATAAGCGAGTCGTTTTCGGCTAAAATGGGCGCTTTACTTATGAAGGGAGCGTTCAAAAAACTAAAAAAGAGCATGGATATCAATAATTACGGGGGAGCGCCGCTACTCGGAGTTAAAAAAGCAATTGTTAAAACGCACGGAGCGTCTAAGCCCGGCTCAGTAACTGAAAGCGTTAAAGAAATTGTTTCTATGTTTGAAAGTGGTGTTATTAAGACAATCGATGGAGTTATTAATGGACAGCAAAACGGCTGAAGAAGTTGAAGCTAAAATAGGCTATATTTTTAAAAACAAGGAGCTGCTTTCTAGAGCGCTTACTCACTCAAGCTATGCTAACGAAAAGAAAGTTCAGTCCAATGAGAATCTCGAGTTTTTAGGAGATAGTGTTTTAGAGCTCATTATAGCCGAGCACTTATATAGAAAAGTATCTATTAAGCTAGATGGTCACTGCGAAGGGCTTATGACAGATATGAGAGTTAATATCGTATCTAAAAAGCCGTTAACTGATGCTTTTTTAAGGCTAAGTCTTGATAGTTACCTAAAAATTGGAAAAGGCCTAGCTAGTAAAGAAGATCATACTTTTGAAAAAACGCTTAGCAGCTTTTATGAAGCGATCCTTGGTGCAATATACCTAGATGGAGGGCTAAGACCTGCTAAAAAATTTGTTCTTAGTACTTTAAAACCGGAAATAAAGGGTGCTATTAAACTAAAAAATGCTAGTAGCAGTAAAAATAGACTTCAAGAATACCTTCAAAAGCAAGGCAGGGACGTTCCGGTTTACAAAACTAGTCTTATCGGTAAAGAGTTTATAAGCGAGGTTTACGTTAATGGCACGCTTTTAGGAAGCGGAAACGGGCGAAGCAAAAAACAGGCAGAACTACGCGCCGCAGAAAGTGCACTTAAAGAAATTCATTAAATAAAAATATTGATAGTTTTATCTTCGTGTGATAAAATTGTTGTAGAGTTTTTCATGAGGTTTGTTCGTTGAATTTTAAGAAAGTAGAAATAAACGGATTTAAGTCCTTTGCGGATAAAATCGAAATAAAATTCACTGACGGAGTTACCGGAATAGTAGGGCCGAACGGTTGCGGAAAGAGCAACGTAGCTGATGCCATCAGGTTCTGCCTCGGCGAATCATCCTCAAAAACCCTTCGTGGCGGCAAAATGAATGACGTTATTTTTGCCGGAACCGAAAAGAGAAAGTCCCTTTCTTTTTGCGAGGTAAGCGTGACTTTCAACAATAGAAACAGGATTTTTAAGAGCCTTGACTTTGACGAGGTTTCTTTTACGCGTAAGCTTTTCGGTGATAACGAAAGCGAGTATTACATAAATAAAGCGCTTTGCCGCAAAATAGATATTATTGACGCTCTACGCGACTCTGGAATAGGCCGCGAGGGCTATTCTATTATCGGACAGGGCAAAGTAGAAGAGTTAATTTCATCTAAGCCGGAAGATAGAAGAGCCGTATTCGACGAAGCGGTCGGAATATCTAAATATAAGGCACGCAAAATTGAGTCGCAGCGTAAGCTAAAAAGAGCAAACGAGTCAATTGATAGAATTAACGACCTTCTAAATTATACGAACGCTAATCTTAAGCCACTAATCGCTGAAGCTGAAAAAGCAAGAAAGTATAAAGAAATTTACGAAAAGCTAAAGCATCACGAGATCAATATCTATCTTCATCAATATGAGACTACTAACGAGACTAAGTCCATAATCCTAAGCCGGCGCAATGCAGTTAGCGCTGAAATCAATAACACACAGGTGCGCTATGATAACGCTTCAAAAGCATATG
>JAGCYK010000114.1 GCA_017960845.1 Clostridia bacterium
AAAAAGTTAAAAGGAGGCGCTTAAAATGGATAATAAAGATATAGTAATTTCCAGCAGGGTAAGGCTGGCTAGAAACATAGCCGGATATCCTTTCCCATCAAGACTGGACAGTGAGAGGTCTTTGTTACTGACCCAGAAGGTAAATGAAGCGCTGAATACTTCCGAGCGATACGATATAATCAGAGTATCGGATATGGATGAACTTAGAGGTGAGTCTTTAAAGGAAATGCACCTCATTAGCGAGGATTTACTAAAAGGAAATAAGTACGCCGCAGCAATAATGAATGCTAAAAAAGACGTATGTATAATGGTCAACGAAGAAGATCACATCAGAATCCAGGGCTTTTCGAGTGGAGCGGACTTTAAAGGTGCATACGAAAAAGCAGTAAGGGCAGATGATGCTATATCCGCAGCTATGAAATACGCCTTTGATTCTCAGCTTGGTTATCTTACGGCTTGCCCTACAAATGTAGGAACAGGCATGCGCGCCTCGGCAATGATGTTTTTGCCAGGGCTTGCAATAACTAGGTCCCTAGAGCAGTGCGTAAACGCTCTATCTAGACTAGATATTACAATCAGAGGAGAGTTCGGCGAGGGAAGCGACAGCTCCGGATATCTATTTCAGCTATCCAATCAAAAAACACTTGGAGTCACTGAAGAAGAGATTATCTCTAGTATGACGGATGCAGTCAATCAGATAGCTGCTCAGGAAAAAATATGTAGAGATGCTCTTTTAAACGATAATCCGGTAGTTTTAAGAGATAGAATATATAGAGCATATGGTGCTTTGTCATCTTCATATATTCTCTCTGCAAAAGATTTTATGGAAAAAATTGCTTTCCTTCGTCTTGGAATATATTACAATATTCTCTCAGGCGAGTCCGAAGCAATTAATGACCTTATTATAAAATGTCAGCCGGCAAATCTTATGCTTAACGCCGGCAAGAAACTTTCACCGGATGAAAGAGATGTATTAAGATCTAAACTGGTAAGAAATGCAATTAAGGCATCCGTAACAATAAAGGAGGAAAACTAAAATGGCTAAAATGTCAAATAATACGCTTAGAGCTCTTGATATAGCGCAATCGATAGCAGAAAAGAATAACAGCACGGAAGTAGATGTCCTTCATCTATATCTTGCTTTTTATTCGCTGAACAATTCAGTAGCTCAAAGTATAATAATGGGCCTGGGCATTTCTCCTTTGCACATAAAACTAGAAATAGCTATGCTGCCGAAAGCAAGTGTTGAAAAGAACCTTGAGTATTCAGACGAGCTACAGGATATTATATATAAAGCGGAAGGAGTAGCCGATTATTTCGGTTCGCAGGAAATATACACTGAGCATTTGCTATTAGCATCTTTGCTTGATGAAGACGGAACTGGGCGTAGGTTTTTCTCAAAGCTCATTCCTCTAAATAGCATTTTTGTTGCGCTTAGCAAATACTTGAGCCCCGAGCTGCTTTCAAAGCTCGTTAACGGCGAGGAAAGCATTGATCAGGACCAAAGCGCTAAAGGCGGCGGCAAGTCAAGCACTCAGATTCCAAAAGAATTAAAAGACCTCGGGGTGGATTACACACAGCGAGCTAGGGAAAACAAAATAGACCCGGTTATAGGCCGAGAAAGTGAAATAGAGCGTCTAACAGAGATTTTGTGCAGAAAAACAAAGAACAACCCCTGCCTTATAGGTGAATCTGGAGTCGGAAAAAGCGCAATAGCTGAAGGTCTTGCTAAAAGAATTGCGGACGGAAACGTTCCGGATCTTCTTAAAGACAAGATTATATTCTCGCTTGACGTTGGAAGCCTTATGGCCGGTACAAAGTATAGAGGTGAACTTGAGCAGAGATTAAAGGACGCAATCGAGGCAATAATTGCTCAAGGAAACATAATTGTCTTTATTGATGAGATTCATACGCTTGCCCAGGCAGGCGGAAAAGAGGGCGAGGTTACGCCTTCGGATATGCTGAAGCCGTATCTAGCTAGAGGAGAACTTCAAACAATTGGCGCAACCACAACTGATGAATATAGAAAGTTCATTGAAAAGGATAAGGCACTTGAAAGAAGATTCCAACCAATTATTGTGAATCCGCCTACAACAGAGCAAACAATAGAGATTCTTAAGGGAATTCGTGCTAAATACGAGGATTTCCACAAGATAAAAATAACGGACGAAGCAATTGAAGCGGCTGTCAATCTTTCAGATAGATACATTAGCGATAGGTTCTTACCTGATAAGGCGATAGACCTAATAGATGAAGCGTCTAGCCGCGCTAAGATTAATGTTGCTTCAATTCCTCAGGAAATAAAGGATAAGGAAAAAGAGTATGCTCAAGCCGAACAAGCTGTGACTGACGCGAAAAACAATGAGGATTACAATCTTGCAAACGAAAAGAAGATTATAAGAGAAAAGATTAAAGCAGAGCTTGAAGAAATGAAATCTGCTTGGGCGGCTCAAAATCCTTCTCGCGATTATATTGGCGCCGAAGATGTTGCCGAAGTAGTAGCAAGGTGGACTAAAATCCCCGTAACAAGGCTTACAGAAACAGAACTTCAAAGGCTTAACAATCTTGAAGAGATTTTGCATAACCGTGTTATAGGTCAAGATGAAGCCGTTGCAAGCGTGTCTAAGGCTATAAGACGTGCGAGGGCAGGACTTCACGATCCATCTCGTCCAATCGGAACGTTTTTGTTCTTAGGGCCTACCGGAGTCGGAAAAACCGAGCTAACTAAAGCAGTGGCTGAGGCTATGTTCGACAGCGAAAGTAACATCGTAAGGATAGATATGTCCGAATATATGGAAGCCCATAGCGTAAGTAAGCTTATAGGTTCTCCTCCTGGATATGTCGGTTTTGACGATGGTGGACAGCTAACAGAGCAGGTTCGCCGTAAACCATATACCGTTGTTCTGTTTGATGAAATCGAAAAAGCGCATCCGGATGTATACAATCTACTTCTTCAACTTTTAGATGAAGGACGTCTTACCGATTCAAAAGGAAGACTCGTCAATTTTAAAAACACGATAATAATCATGACGTCAAATGTGGGTATTTCTGACCTGAAAAAGCAGAATACTATTGGTTTTGGCAATTCTGATGGCAGCTCGGCTAAGAGCGATAAGGAAGTGCTTCAAGCAGCATTAAAGCGTCAGTTCAAACCGGAATTTCTTAACAGAATAGACGTGATTTGCTACTTTAACCGTCTTGGTGAAACTGAAATAAGGAAAATAGCCGATCTTCTTTTGAAGAAAGTAGTCAAAAAGCTTGAGCCTAAGCATATATCTGTAAGGCTTACTCCGAAAATAGTGGACTATGTAATTAAGAACGGATATGATCCTGAGTTCGGTGCGCGTCCGCTTAGAAGAATAATAGAGCAAACTATAGAGGATACCTTAGCCGAGGGCATTTTGTCTGGAAAAGTAACCGACGGAAGCACCGCAACGCTCGACTACGACGGAGAAAAAATAGTCCTTGTCTAAGGCGATAATCTTAGCCTAAAATTAGCTCTTTTTTCGGGGCGAATATTGACATTTAGGGCCACTCAATGTAATATAAAATCAGCAATACAAAGGGGGTACAACAATGTTTATCGACTTTCAATCAAAGAATTACAAACCCAAAGATGCGCTTAAAGAGGTAATTGAAAAAAAGATCAAAAAACTCGACAAGTACTTTGATGAAGACGTTTCTGTTAAGGTCATGATGAAGGAAACAAAGGACATAGAAACTCTTGAACTTACAATAGTGCTTGGAAGCGTGGTTCTAAGAGCTGAGGTGTCCGGAGATCATGGACAAACGATGTACGAGCTTATAGATATAGCCGTTCCTAAAATCGAAAAACAGATTAAAAAACACCACAGCATAATTGCATCAAAGAGCAAGAAGTTCCGGCAAAAGGAAATCGCAAAGAGCATTAAAGAAGAAGAAAAAAAGACCAGCGAAATTGTCAGAACAAAGTCTTATTTCCTAGAGCCTATGAGCGACATAGAAGCTATGGCAGAACTTGAACTAGTAGGACATAATTTCTATGTATTCCTCAACAAAGATACCGAAAAAGTCAATGTGTTATATAAAAGAAACGACGGAAATTATGGTATCATAGAGGCTGTTCAAGAATAATAGGGCAAAAACAATTAAATAAATGATGAAAAGTGAAGATTTGGAAGTTCCAAATCTTCCTTTCATAAAAAGGAGAATAGAAAAGATGAGCAAAACACTCGTAGCATATTTTTCTGCAAGCGGTGTAACCGCTAAAAAGGCTAAGAGCCTAGCTGAAAGCTTAAGCGCTGATATTTATGAGATAAAGCCTAAGATAGCTTATACAAAACAGGATTTAAACTGGATGAATCCAAAGTCAAGAAGTTCGCTTGAAATGAAGGATAAATCCTCTAGGCCGGAGCTAAATGATAGTAGCGCGCCCGTTAAAGAGTATGACACCATTTTGCTTGGTTTTCCCATTTGGTGGTATGTTGCGCCAACTATTATTAATACGTTTCTAGAGACTTACGACTTTTCAGGTAAAACAATCGTCCTTTTTGCTACTTCAGGCGGCAGCGGGTTCGGTAAAACTGTTGAAGCCTTAAGGCCAAGCGCGCCGAATGCGGTTATAAAGGAAGGGAAAATTTTAAACCGGCTCAGCGAGGCTCAAATAATGGAATGGGCCTGCAATCTTTAGATGTTATTTGCTTGATTATGTTTGTTTTTTTTGCTACAATTCAACGGTATGACTTGGTGTGGTCCGCCAACGCAGGATATTGCGCTGTGAACACGCATTGAAAAGTAATAAGGAGTAGTCATGGATTTAATCAGAGAAATTGAGAAAGAGTACATGAAAGAAAATGTACCTCAGTTTGAAGTCGGCGACGTAGTCAAAGTATGGGTTAAGGTTGTCGAAGGAAACAGAGAACGTCTTCAGGCATTTGAAGGAACCGTTATTGCACGTAAAAACGGCGGTGTCAGAGAGACATTCATCGTAAGAAGAGTTTCTTACGGAGTTGGAATCGAAAGATCATTCCCGCTTCATTCGCCGAGAATCGACAGAGTCGATGTTGTAAGAAAGGGAAGAGTTCGCAGAGCGAAACTCTATTACCTCAGAAAGCTTTCTGGAAAGGCTGCTAAAATAAAGGAAGGAAAATAAGTCCGGACAGTAGTTTGGAATAATATGGAATCAATCTTCCTGTTTTGGAGGTCAGATAATGAATTTTTTTATTTCGGCAGCTAATACAAACTCACTAACAATAGGAAGCACCTTGATAGCAATTCTTATGGTGCTTACTTTTGCTTTTGTTTTAGTGGCAGTATGCCTTTCCGCCAAATATGCCGGTGTGGCTAAAAGCGATTCCGTAAAAGTAGGGAAGCTTAAGCCCATCTATATCCTTGGGATTATAGGAGTTCTAGGAATTATTATCCGTATTTTGTTTGTTTTCCTTATAAACGGATATGGCTATGACTATTCTGAAGCTTACGGCGTTGCAAACAGCTTAAGAACAAACAACGGGTTTTTGAAATATACAACAACTTATCTTGGAACCGGACCTTTAATCGGATACATTTATGCTGCATTTGGTAGTTTAGGCCTTGCATTTAATTTGTCTAAAGATGCACTGTTTATGCAGTTGCTATTAAAACTGCCTTATGTGCTTGCAGATATTGCGGCATGTGCGTTCCTATACTTTGCAGTATCTAAGTATTCCAATAAGTATATGGCGCTTACGATATCCGGGCTTTACTTTTTGTCACCGTTATTCTTTACGATGTCTTCAATCTGGGGAAGCCCTATATCTATTTATGCGCTAATTTTACTTCTCATCGGATATTTCTTTTTATCTAAGAACGTGTTCGGATTAGTTTGCGCTACCGCGGCTGGGCTTATATGTGACGCAACCTTTATCTTTATTGGCATAATAGTTGCTGCTTATCTTATATATCTTCTCGTAATCGCAATTATTGAGATAATTAAGAACAAGCCTTCGCTTGACGCAATTGCAAAAGATAATACTTATGGTAATGTATATTTTGCACCCATTTGTTTGCTTTTAGGCTTCATGATGATTTATCTATTATCTCTTCCTGCATTCTTTGCGGATGGAGTGATAGGAATCGGAGATGTTTACAGTCAGCTCTTCATCAAACCGCTTGATTTCAATTCTTCTTCCGGTTCACTTACGCAGTTCTCTAGAAACGTTCTTGGCATTTTCACTTTGTTCCTTCAAAACAATATGGAAATAGGCGAGAAGTTCCCCAAACTGCTTTATTCAGGAATCATTTTGGCGCTTTCTCTAGCATTGATGCTTATAACATTCCTAAACAAAAAGAACAGAGCAAACCTTCTGCTCATAGCTTCATTTGTTTGGGCAACTGTTGCCGTATATTTTGTAGGCGCAGTTGAGTGGTCTTTAGCACCTTCGCTCATTGTGTTACTTTTAGCCTTTGCCGTTATAAAGGATAAGAGAATATTGCATGTATTCTTAATGCTTTCGAGCCTTGTTCTTTTGAACGCACTATTCGTAATGCTTGGCGGCGAGCAGTTTGGAATGACGCTAGTTCCGGATAAATTCTTAATGAACGAAGACGGACTATTCAGCATCTTCTCTATAGTGCTATCAGTGCTTACCGTTTTAGCGCACGTATTCTTTGCGGTGGTAACCCTTGACATTTCTTTGACAAAGCATAGAGTAACTTTCTCAACGGATGTCGATTCGGGAATCGGAGAATGCATTAAAAATTGGTATAGAGGATAAGACTTTTGCTGAAGACGGTTTGCCCGGCACCGAACGGATAATATTGGTCCGGAAGTTGGGAATAGGGGCCTAGAAAAAAAGCCTTTACAACAGAAGAATATGCCGGTAAACGTTAGATGGTCATTAACCGACCGCGCGCGTGCGTGGACGTGGATAGACTAATGATGTTGCCGGTTTTGTTTTATATATTTTTATTTGTTTTCATTTTAGGTAAGGAGAATAATTGAAACTAGTTATTATTGAAGGTGTCGGAAAAAGACCGGCAATACAAAAATATCTTGGTAGCGGCTATAAAGTGTTTGCTACGCTTGGCCACGTAAGAGATTTGCCCGAGCGCAATTTAGCAGTTGATGTGGACAATAATTTTTCGCCGACATACGTTGTTATGCCTGACAAAAAGAAGATAGTAACAGACTTAAAAGCGGAAGCGGCAAAAGCTGATGAAATACTTCTTGCTACTGACCCTGATAGAGAAGGAGAGGCTATTTCTTGGCACATAGCCACTATTTTGGAAATCCCCGAAAATGCTCCGGCAAGAATTACTTTTAACGAAATATCCAAAAAGGCAATAGATAAGGCGCTTGCAAGTCCTCGTCCTATAGATAGAGCGTTAGTTGATGCTCAGCAGGCAAGACGCGTTTTAGATAGACTTGTAGGCTATAAATTATCTCCAGTTCTTATCAAAAAAATACAAAATAAACTATCTGCCGGAAGAGTTCAAAGCCCTACGCTTAAGCTTGTAGTAGATAGAGAAAGAGAAATCGCTGCTTTTAAGCCGGAAGAGTATTGGCCGTTTGTTTCAATTCTCTCTTCAAAAGGCGCTAAAGTTAAAGCTTCTTTAATTGGCAAAAATGGAAAGAAGATTAAGCTGACGAGCGCAAGCGAAGTTGAAATAGTTAAGCAGGAACTAACTGGAAAAGACTATAAGGTAGTTTCAATTAATAAAGCTGCCGCTTTTGTTCACGCTCCGGCTCCTTTTAAAACATCTACTATGCAGCAAGAGGCTATATCCAAGCTTAATATGACGCTTAAAGCTGTTTCTTCTGCGGCTCAAGAGCTCTATGAAGGCGTAGACATAGCGGGCGAAGGCAAAGTGCCTCTAATAACATATATAAGAACGGACTCGACAAGAGTTTCTCCCGAGGCAATCCAGGCCGCTCGCTCCTTTATATCTGAAAAATACGGCCCGGACTATATTCCCGAAAAGCCGAATTATTATGCCTCAAAAGGAAACGTTCAGGACGCTCACGAAGCAATCCGGCCAATATCTTTAGATAGAACGCCCGAATCTTTGGAGAAAGTGCTTTCTAAGAGTAATTATAAGCTGTACAAACTAATCTATGATCGTTTCCTTGCTAGCCAGATGTCGCAGGCAAAATATGACACCGTCAGCGCTGACGTTCTAGCCGGGGAATATGATTTTAAGATATCAGGAAAAACGCTATCTTTCCCGGGATTTACGGTTCTTTACGGTAATTACGAAGAGGATAACGGAGACGATGAGACAAACAAGAAAGTGCCGCCTATGAACGAAGGAGACATTCTTCAGTTCGTTGA
>JAGCYK010000115.1 GCA_017960845.1 Clostridia bacterium
CCGGTCGCTTCATTACCGAATACAAGCGCATATTTTTCAGGTGGAATGACTTTTGATAAAGGCATGTCTCCTCCTAGCATAAACAAATATTTGTTTTCACTATGCGCTTCTTCGTATTCTTCAAACGTATCGTACTTTTCTATAGACAGCGAAAAAACAGCTCCCATAGAAGCCCTGACTGTTTTGGGATTATATTCGTCAACCGCATCCGCTCCGACAATAACTAAATTGCGCAAACCGAATCCAAGCATCGTGCGCATAATAGTTCCTAGATTCCCGGCATCAGATGGCTTAACTAAAACCACATGACTAGCGCCAGAAAACTTTTCGTATCTTTTCCTAAATTTCGCCGCAACAAACACGTTGCCTTTTTTAGAAATCCTATCAATGGACTTGTCGTCAATGACCGTCTTATCTTTTACTTTATTTAGAAACAAAGCAAGTTCGTCAGAAGGAGTAAGCTTTGAAGAAAGCGCAATCGAAATAATGTCTTCGGGTCTGTTTTTTATAAGCTCAACGGTTGGAAATGAGCCAAGCGAATAAGAAAATTCATCTTCTTTGTTATATGCCCCGAACATTTGCTTTCTCCTTTATCTAGTCTTGTTTCTATTATAGTGAAAAATGTATTGTTGAGCAAGCCCAGAATACTCGCCGTATCTATTTAAATAATGCTCTCTTATGTCTTTAGCGCCTATAAGCTCATCACTTTTAAGTGCCTTTATAATCCAAGTGTCTACCGGAAAAACGCTCCATTTTGATAGCCCGAAAAGAGTAATGCAATCAGCTACCTTCGGCCCGACTCCCTTGATCGTTTTCAGTCTAGCGATACTTCCATCGGCATTCATTAAAAGCGCATCCTTTACGAACTGCTCATCAGCTTTTTTAACTGCATCTACTAAATACGGCGCCCTATAGCCTGCGCCTATTTCTAGATAGTCGTTTTCACAGAGTTTCAATAGACTTTCTCTAGTAGGAAAAGCATAATAATCATCTATTTTTTGCCCGCTTTTTTGGCAAAGTCGCTCTATTATTTGTTTTATTCTCGGGATATTGTTATTAGCTGAAATAATAAAAGAAATAATCATTTCAAAAGGGTCTTGGTTTAGAATCCTAATGCCTTTGCTAGATGAAGCGGCTTCTTTTAGCTCATAGAAACCACTGAGTTTTCGGTTTATCTCCCCATAATCTCTCTCTAGATCAAAATAATGGAAAAAATAATCAGGATAATCCGATTCTATTACAACGCAATCATCTTCTTCATAGCAATAAGCGCGCTTATCCTTTGAATAAACGTAGTATCCTTTATCTGATTTATTAAAGCGAAATATTTGACCGCACTCTAGCGTATCTTTCAGATTGAAATAGTTTGTGTCGACTTTTATCGTTTTCAAAATAAGGGTTTCCTTTAATTCATTATAGGCATATAGGACAGATAAAAACAAGAAAGAAGTCTTCAATGCTTTAAATCACATCGAAGACTTCTCTTAAAGTCTATTAAACAAATTAGTCTTTGTAAACGGATACCTGCTGGCGTGTCTTGTCATAACGCTCAAACTTAACTACTCCGTCTGCTGTTGCATAAAGTGTATCATCGCTACCGATTCCAACATTCTGTCCGGGATGGAACTTTGTTCCTCTCTGACGAACAAGGATATTGCCTGCGCTAACACGCTCTCCGCCAAACTTCTTTACTCCGAGACGCTGTGCATTACTGTCTCTACCGTTTTTTGTGGAGCCGCCGCCCTTTTTATGAGCCATAAGAACAAGCGGCTTAAAAGAAAATACTGTCATTTTTGATTTCTCCTTATGCTATTGAAATAATCTTCACCTTAGTGAATGCCTGTCTATGGCCTCTCTTGGTTCTTTCGTTTTTCTTTGCTTTGTACTTGAAAACAACTATTTTCTTTCCCTTGCCCTGCTTAACGATTTCACCAGTGACCTTTGCTTTTACATCTCCTCCGACTAAAACTTCGCCGTTATCTGATGTCATAAGCACTTCCATCTCGATCTTTGAACCGATCTCGCCTTCGATTTTCTCAACCTCGACGATATCTCCTTCGCTGACTTTGAACTGCTTGCCACCTTGCGCAATTACTGCGTACATAATTATTGTTTACCTCCTTCACATGCTGTTTCCGCTGCAACCCAAGGCATACGATTTTACGTATTTAGTGGCCCGTTCCAAGCGGCTCGGTTAGTATTGTATTATATATTATAAGGCAATGTCAAATAAAATCTGCATAAATAAACGTTCATGCAGACATAGTAAAAAGATTATCCAAAAAAATTTAAACATATGCGAAACACAACTAAATCGTATTTCACCGAGAATCAGTCAATAGTTCTGATAATAAGTTATTCGGGTGCTTCCTCTTCCTCTGGCGGAGACACTTTTGCCTTCTCATATGCTTCTAAAACAAGTTTGCTTATAAGTGCCCTCGTTTCGCTGTTTAGTGGGTGAACAATGTCTTTATATTCTCCCTCCGGAGTACGTTTAGATGGCATAGCAATAAATGTCCCCTCCGTGCCGTCAATAATCTTTACATCGTGAACAACAAAGCAGTTATCGATTGTAATTGAAGCGACTCCCTTTAACTTACTGTCATCTTTTCTGATAATTCTCACGCGTACTTCAGTGATATTCATCTCACATCCCTGCCCATTTTTTTATTGCCGAACTTTTCGACATAGTAATTTTACCATATACGCCCTTTTTTGGCAATACCCTTTTTATTTTGCCTAGTCAGGCGCAAAAACGAAAAAGCCCTTCACGCTTAACACGCCTTTAAACCTACATTAAGTTGTTTGACTTAACCGAAATAGTTATCATATAATTACATTACTATGAACGAGATGGTTGAAAAATTAGTGGAACTTCGTATCGCCTCACGTCATGCCTGTAGCATCGGCGGGAGGGGTAACTATGTGACGCTTAAAGTGAAAGCGCTGTACTTGCTTTCGAAGGAACCACTCTCCCCGCCGGATTTAATGGATAAATTGTGTATGGTCAAGAGTAATCTTGCACCGCTTTGCAATAGCCTTGTAAAAGACGGTTTAATAGAAAAGCTTAGAGGGAAAAACGATAGAAGATCTATTACCTATCGAATTACCGAAAAAGGCCGAGCAAAGCTTGCCGGAGTGGAAAAGTCTCTGGAAAGTAAATTTAATGGTATTGCGGATAATGAAGAGGACCTAGAAAAGACCTTGACTATCTTCAACAATATGTTAGATTTACTCTCGTTTGTATAAAAAAATGGAAAATAACGATTTAGAAAAAGAAGCACTTGTTCCTGAAGAGAATGTTGAAAGCAACAAAAAGAACAAGAAGGCTAAAAAAGAGAAAAAGAAGAAAAAACATGTAAATTATTTGCATGAATCCTTGCGCGCGGCCATGAGACACGACCCCGCTGCAAAAAACATATTTCATGTTATTTTTACATACAATGGATTCCATGCTCTAATAAGGTATAGAATTGCCCATTTCTTTCACAAGATACACCTTAAACTGCTTGCTCGTATGATTTCTGCTTGGGCACGCTTTCTTACCGGAATAGATATCCATCCCGGGGCTAAAATAGGCTACGGCGTATTTATAGACCACGGCATTGGAGTTGTTATCGGAGAAACTGCTGAAATA
>JAGCYK010000116.1 GCA_017960845.1 Clostridia bacterium
CATCATTTACAAATGTACAAGAAGCGGGTTTTTGTATGGGCAAGTTGTTTGATATAATTGTACTATAAAACTATAATGGATAGGTATGAAACTTAAAAACGGGATAATATTATTTGTATGCGCATTCATTTGGGGCGTGGCTTTTGTAGGACAGGATGCTGCAGATGAATTTGTAGCGCCCTTTACATTTAACTGCTTAAGATTTGGCATCGGAGCAATCTTTTTGTTTTTGGTTTCATTAGTAATGGATCCTTTAAAACGTTTTAGACGCGAAAAATCTCCTAAACAAGAGCTCGAAGAAACTAAAACGGACTATAGAGTACTATTTTTAGCCGGCACGCTCTGCGGAGTTGCGCTTTTCGGTTTATCATTTTTTCAGCAATATGGATTTGTCGACCCGAAAATGACTTCTGGTAAGGCTGGATTTTTGACGGCAACATATATTCTAATGGTTCCTTTAGTTAGGCTTTTCCAAAAAAAGATTCCGGGCATCAATGTTTGGGTAGGTGTGTTTCTAGGTTTATTCGGTTTGTACTTTTTATGCATCTCTGAAGAGTTTGAATTTTCCTGGGGCGACGCTATGGTGCTTTCCTGTGCTTTAGTAAATACATTCCACATCCTTTTAGTAGAAAAGTTCTCTCCAAAATGCGACCCGGTCAAGCTATGCGCTTTGCAGTGCGCTGTCGTAAGTATTCTCAATTTGCCTTTTATGTTTTTCGTAGATAAACCCGCACTTGTAGATATAGGTAGCGCAATGCCGGCGATACTATTCTGCGCGATCATGTCTTCCGGAATAGCATACTGCTTGCAGCTTTTCGGACAAAGAAATGTCAATCCTACGCCAGCTGCCATGATTATGTCTTTAGAGTCAGTTTTCAGTGCAATCGCTGGGGCGGTAGTTCTCGGCCAGATTCTGCCTATGCGCCAGATAGTAGGCTGCGTTATTCTATTTGCTGCTATCTTGCTTGCTCAGCTTCCTTCGCCTAGATTGTTTAATAGAAAAGAAGAAATAAGTCGAGTAGACTCTGGGCAATAATAAGCTAATGGTATTTTGCCTTTAAGCTCCTTATTTAGGGGCTTTTTTACTATGTGGAAATATAACTAAAGTGACTCAGCATAGTTAGCGAGAGTCTAGCCAAAGGATAGGATTGTGTTAAAATGCAATGGAAAAGTTGTTGAGGAAAAACCTGGGCAGAGATATATTTTAAGTATGATGAACGTAGATATTAACATATTTGGAAACATCGTAAACATTAACATTCCGGCTCAAATTTCAGGGCTTATAGGGATGACGATTATATTGATAGCATATCAGCAAAAGAAAACGAGATTTGTTCTTTTGCAGGCAATAGGTTGCATGTTCTGCCTTCTTGAAGCACTCCTTTGCGGAGGCTGGGTCGGCGCAACGATCACGTCAATGTGTATCGCTAGAAACATAATGATGTTGTATTTCTTAAAAAAGCATGACGGTGCGCCGCTCCCCGTAAAATACACGCTTATTCACTTAGCTGTTTGCTGGGCGCTGGTTATTCCACAAATCTTAGCTAACTTCAGTATATTTAATCTAATTCCTCCGATTATGCTTACGATTTCAACTTCAGCAGCAATGTTTGCAAATTACTACATAATGAAGAGCGGTGCGCTTATTCATGAGGCCGGATACCTTTTCTACCATATGTCAATTGGCGCATATGCAGGAGTTCTTCGCCAGATAGTGCTTTCTAGCGCTGTAATCATTAGCATCATCGCGATGGCTATAAAAGATCACAGCCCCAAAAAGCCGAAGGGAAGAAAAATGCATTCAAACATCAATTTTGCAAAGAATGCTGGCGCGGACGTTAGAAAAGCTGCTTAAAGATTGCGGTTTACTAAAAATAAAAATCACTTGCAAGCTTATGGCCCCATTTGATATAATCAATGAGCCGTGCTAGGTGGGGAGCTAGCGGTGCCCTGTATCTGCAATCCGCTACAGCAGAGCTGAATGCCTGCCTAGGCATGCAATATGAAAGGCAAGTTATATGTAAGTGATGTTGACCTTAAGGTCTTATGCAACGTTATTCTGTGAACCGTGTCAGGGCTTGACCGCAGCAGCACTAAGCAGATATCAGCGTGTGCCATGAGTAAACTTTGAGAGAGTTAACTGCATGTGAGACTCTTTGGTATAGTATGTCGAAGCAGGATGCACGGTTTTTTGTTTCAACTATATAAAGGACACTTAACAAAATGGTGTCCTTTTTGTTATAATTATTATGCTTATTTAGGAGAGGTTATAAGATGAACATATGCGGCATGGAAAAATATTCAATGGTAGACTATCCGGATAGAATAGCCTGCACTTTGTTTACGCTTTCGTGCAATTTTTGCTGTCCGTTTTGTCAAAACTCATCTTTAGTCTTTGGCGCTAATAATAACCATTTCATAAGCATAGAAGAAGTGCTAGATTATCTTAATAAGCGTAAGAAAATGTTAGACGCAGTTTGCGTTAGCGGAGGCGAGCCGACACTGCAAGCAGACCTTATTCCTTTTTTAAAGAAGATAAAAGACGAAACAGGCCTACTTATAAAACTGGATACAAACGGTTCTCGTCCTGAGGTTATAGAGGAAATCCTTTCTCTCGGTTTAATTGATTTCATTGCTATGGACATAAAGAATTCGCCGTCTTCTTACGGAGAGATTATAGGAATTGATGGCTATGACCCTAAAGATGTAATAAAAAGCATCGAGCTAATAAAGAATAGCGCTATTGATTATGAGTTTCGCACTACGCTTGTTAAAGAGTTTCATAGTGACGAAAATATGGAAGAGATAGGTAAGCTTTTAGGAAATGTTAAAGCATATAAACTGCAAAAATTCGAAGATAGGGGAAGCAACATAAAGGAAGGACTCAGTCCTGTGCCTAAAAAGGACGCAGAGAGATTTGTAGGAATACTAAAAAAGTATATAGAGAATGTCTCCCTTAGAAACTATGACTAAACTGAAGATAATAAAAGCGAGTAGTGACACCAGCACTTCGGTCATAATGGATTTCTACCAAGGAATTCTTGATGGAATGATAGGAAACCCTTACCGGCCACTTTGGAGAATCGGCAGTTACCCAAGTAGCGAGATAATAGATAGCGCCATAAAAAATGGAGAGCTATATATAGGCTACTACGAGCAGAAGATGGTTTCTAGCATGATTATTAATAATCATGTCGATGAAGGCTATGAGGGCGTTAAGTGGGGAGTTAGCGCAAGGCCTGAGGAAGTTACCTCCATTCATCTTCTAGGAGTGTCACCGGAGCATATGGGAAAGGGAATCGGCAGAAGCATGATGACGCACGCAATTGAAAGTGCTAGAAAAGCCGGACAAAAGGCAGTCAGAATAGATACGATTCATATGAACGACCCGGCGCATAAACTATATATTGATATGGGTTTTAAGCTGGTTGAAAGCAAAAAACTATCATACAGCGATGTGCTTACATATGATTTCCTTATTTTTGAATATATAATATAAGCAGGCCCGCTTCTTTTAAGAAAGGACCTGCTTAATTCTTATTTAAAGTCTTAATTAAACTACCGGGCGCACAACTCTATCTATATATGAATTAGCAGCTAGAGCAGCAATAGCCCCGTCAGAAGCGGCAGTGGTAAGCTGACGTATTTTTTTCGTTCTGCAGTCTCCCGCAACAAATATTCCTTCGGTAGAAGTGCAGCAGCTTTCATCAGCGATGATATATCCTTTTTCGTCAAGATTGACAATATCCGCAAACGCTTTGTTGTCTGGAACCTGTCCGATCGAAATAAAGCAGCCTTTAACGGCATAGGTTTCTATATCTCCGCTTTCTTTGTTTAGCATTTCAAGTCCGGCTAAAGAGTCTCCGTCCTTAATGAACTTAGTAAGGGCAAGGTTGTGATGTATTTCCACGTTGCTTTTCTGCTTTACCGCATCAACCAGTTCCTGCTCGCCAAAGAATCTGTCAAAAAGGGTAAGAAGATAAACTTTGCGGCACAGACTAGAGAGTTGAAGCGTATAAATGAGCGCTGTATTAGCGTCGCCTATAAGTGCTACATCTTCGTTTTTGAAAAATGCTCCGTCGCATACGGCACAGTAGCTTACTCCATTGCCGACAAGCTCATCTTCGCCTTCAACATTAATATGCCTCGGCTTAGCCCCAGAAGCAATTATAACTGCTTTGCATTCATAAGAATTGTACTCGCCGGTGACAGAAAAATGTCTATCGCCGAGTTTTTTTATGGAAGTAACTTTTTCAAGCTCGATGTCTGCGCCGAGTGAGGTGGCGTGATCTAGGAGTTTATCCGCAAGCTCACTTCCGCTTATTTCTCCAAACCCGGGAAAGTTTTCTACTTTCGGAGTAACCGCAACCTGTCCGCCGATTGATTCAGCTTCTAAAAGCAGTACGCTCTTTCCGCTTCTTCTTGCATATATGGCTGCAGTCATCCCTGCCGTTCCGCAGCCTATTATAATAATATCATACATTTTCTCTTCCTTTTAAAAGTCCGGACTGGGCATTCAACCCATATCCGGACTTTATGCTGGTATATAATCTTTTTGTTAGTTTTTGATAGACTCGATATATCTCTTTATTTCGCTTGCGTTGTTATATACATCAAACGAACTGCCGTTAGGAACTAATAGAGTGGGAGCCTTCTTAACGCCGTATTTAACGGTTTTTTCTTTTTCATCTTCCGCATCGATCATGTTGTAACTTACGCCGTTATCTGCCAGCATTTTCTTTGCTAATTTGCAGTTAGGGCAGGTCTTGGTCGTAAAGAGCATCAATCCTTCGGGAACGCTGCCAATTGTACTTGAAGCAACTACAGATGATGTGTTTTTAGCTTTAAGCACAGAGCGGTCGATGTCATAAGTTTTACGCTCGTGGAACTCGGCTGTTTTTCCATCATTCCAGTTTTGTACGGGACGATAGTATCCGGTAATTCTGCTGTAAACCTCTGTTGGACGTCCGCACTCAGGGCAGCGAGGCTGTTCTCCTACAAGATAGCCATGAGCCTGGCAGATTGAATATGTGGGAGACATTGTGTAATAGGGAAGTTTGTAATTCTCTGCAATCTTCTTTACAAGTGAAGCTGCTGCTTTCCAGCCGTCGAGCTTTTGTCCAAGGAAGCAATGGAATACTGTTCCTGAAGTGTAAAGTGTTTGAAGCTCGTCTTGAATGTCAAGCGCTTTGAAAACATCTTCTGTATAACCAACAGGAAGGTGAGAACTATTTGTGTAATACGGAACGTCATCCATAGATTTTGCTGTAATAATATCCGGGAAAGCTTTTTTGTCGTGCTTTGCAAGGCGGTATGCAGTTGACTCAGCAGGAGTTGCTTCAAGGTTATAAAGGTCGCCGTACTTTTCCTGGTAGTCAGAGAGCTTGTTTCTCATAAAGTTAAGGACATCTTTTGTGAACTGCTGGGCTTTTTCGGTAGTAAGATCTTCTTTTATCCAAGCGGCATTAAGACAAGCTTCGTTCATACCTACAAGACCAATGGTGGAGAAGTGGTTGTCGAATGAACCGAGATATCTCTTTGTGTAAGGATAGAGACCTTCTTCGAGAAGTTTTGTGATGACATTTCTCTTTATCTTAAGTGAGCGTGCTGAAATGTCTAACATTCTTTCAAGTTTGGAATAGAACTCTTTTTCATCTTTTGATGTATAAGCTATTCTCGGCATATTGATCGTTACAACGCCTACAGAACCTGTGGACTCTCCGCTTCCGAAGAAACCACCTGATTTCTTTCTAAGCTCTCTTAAGTCAAGACGGAGACGGCAGCACATTGAACGAACATCACTAGGCTCCATATCACTGTTGATGTAATTTGAAAAATACGGAGTTCCGAATTTTGCAGTCATTTCAAAGAGAAGTTTGTTGTTCTCTGTTTCTGACCAGTCGAAATCTCTTGTTATGGAATAGGTGGGAATGGGGTACTGGAAACCTCTTCCGTTAGCATCGCCTTCAATCATTACTTCGATGAAAGCTCTGTTAATCATGTCCATTTCCTTTTTGCAGTCTTTGTATTTGAAGTCCATTTCCTTTCCGCCGACGATTGCATTAAGTTCAGCTAGGTCATTAGGAACGACCCAGTCTAAAGTAATGTTCGTAAAGGGAGACTGAGTTCCCCAGCGAGAAGGAGTATTGACTCCGTAGATAAATGACTGGATGCACTGCTTTGTCTCTTTGTATGTAAGGTTATCTACTTTTACAAAGGGAGCAAGGTAAGTATCGAAAGAGGAGAATGCCTGAGCGCCGGCCCACTCGTTTTGCATAATTCCAAGGAAATTAACCATCTGGTTGCAAAGAGTAGAAAGATGGCTAGCCGGAGAAGAAGAAATCTTTCCGGGAACTCCGCCGAGGCCCTCTTTAATGAGTTGCTTTAAAGACCAACCTGCACAGTAACCTGTCAGCATAGAAAGGTCATGTATATGTATGTCAGCATTGCGGTGTGCATTGCCGATTTCATCATCGTAAATTTAGCTGAGCCAGTAATTTGCGGTTAAAGCGCCCGAGTTAGACAGTATTAGTCCTCCTACGGAATAGGTAACAGTTGAGTTCTCTTTAACGCGCCAGTCGCTTACTTTAAGATAGTTATTGATGGTATCACGATAGTCTATAATGGTAGACTTCATGTTACGCATCTTTTCATGCTGTTTTCTATACAAGATGTAAGACTTAGCTACGTCCTCATAACTTGCCTGAATAAGAACAACTTCCACCGCGTCCTGAATAGACTCGATGTCTACTATTCCTTCGCGCATTGCGCTTGAAGAAAACTTGGCACAAACCTTAAGAGCGATTGTGTCTAAGATCTCATCTGTGAAAGGACGATTTACAGACACGAATGCCTTTTCGATAGCATTTCTTATTTTGCTGAGATCAAAATCAACTATCGAACCGTCACGTTTTTTTACATTTATCATTCTCCACCTCCGAAAGCATTTTTAATTTTTGTGAGCTTTTTGATTATATCAACGTAGAGACCCTAAGTCAATAAGAAATCACAAAATATTGTGTGAAAAATTGTGATAAACCACAATATATTGTGTTTAAGCCCATTTTTTGCACTTTTTACCAAACAAAACGCAAAAGAAGAGAATTTTTTTTGCTTTTTTAAGTTAATCTTCCTTCTTTGCTTATATATATAATAATGAAAATAGAGAAAAAAGGCCGTTATTATGCGGTCTTTCTTGCTAGTTAGTTAATGCGCCTAAAATGTTGCCGGTTTAAGCAAAAAGAGAATCAGCTATCAGCTTGATTAATCTGGTTTTCTTCAAAAAGATCCTTTCCCACTAGGTAGTCTAGAGAAACACCAAAAAACGCTGCAAGTTTCCAGCATTGCAGTATTGATGGAGTAATTCTTCCTGCTTCCCATCTAGATAGGTTTGCTTGGCTTGTGCCTATGCCGTCTGCCACAACCTGCTGAGACAAGTTCTTTTTCTGTCTCAAACTCTTGATACGATTAAACTTAAAATTAAAATCCCTTTCCATTAGTTATACCCCTCTTAATTTAACCCTTTATGTAAGAATAATCCTTATCGCAATTAAGAATAATTCTTACTAATATAATACCAAATCAAGATAAAAAAGTAAACACTAAAAGAAACAACTTTTCCGAATTAAGGCAAAGGCAATTAAACGAAGCTGGCTAAAAATGATTTGCGTAGAACAAATTTCATTGTGACAAATTTGTCTCTATTAGAAAATGTAATTTCCGGAGACTGGACTTGATTTAATTCTAAAAAAAATGTAAGATTGCTATACAAACAAATTAAGAGCCTAAGAGGTGGTTATGAGTATTTTTTATGCATTTGTTTCGAGAATGAGATATATAGATAGATGGAGTCTAATGAAAAACAACCGCAAAGAAAATGTTATGGAACATGCGGCGATGGTTGCGATGTTTGCACACTGCCTTGCTGTAATCCACAATAAGTTTGGCGGCAATGTTAATCCAGAGCGCGTAGGAATGATGGGGCTTTTTCATGAGACCGGAGAAGTTATAACCGGAGATATGCCTACGCCTATAAAATACTTCAATCCTGAAATAACATCAGCCTACAAGCAAATAGAAAAAGAAAGCGAGGAGAAACTCATAAAAACCCTTCCTAAGGAAGTTAAGCAGGAAGTTGGTGACCTTATAACAGGTGGTAGCGAAGAAGAGCAAAAGCTTGTCAAATGCGCAGATACTCTTGCAGCTTATGTAAAATGCATTGAGGAGTCCGCAGGAGGAAGCGGGGAATTTAAAGAAGCCGAGAGAGCTACTCTAAAAAAACTAAAAAAATACGAGAGCAAAGAAGTAAGTTACTTTTTAGACCATTTTGTATCTGCTTACGGGCTCAGTCTTGATAAACTAAGCTCAGAGATAATGTAATATCGATTTATGAATATAATTGAAGCAAAAAATGCTGCGGTTATTTATGACAAGCATGCCGTAGGGATGACAGGAATTAACTTTACGGCAGAAGGTGGCAAGATAACTGCTATATGCGGAGAAGAGGGCGTCGGAAAAACGACGCTCCTTTATGCCATTGCTAGAATCGTTGATTTAACAGAAGGCTCAATTGAGTTTTGCGGAGAGGACATTAGAGAGAAAAGTGTTAGAGAGATGAATGCTTTCTTGCTTTCAGATGCAGTTAAATATCCTGGTGGCTGGACGGGAAAGAAATGCATATCGCGTGGGCTCATAATAAGGGGAGAAAAAAAAGAAGAGGCTGCAGAAATTGCCTCTAAGAGCGCCGAATTGCTTGGCTTAAACGACTTGCTTGATAAAAAAATAAAAGCAATGACCGAAGATGAAAAGTTATTTACGGCTCTATGCGCAGCTTTAGCCAGGAAAGTTGGTATTATTTTGGTGGATATGGCATATTTGAGCGCAGAAATGTTTTCGATGCTTAAAAAAGTCACAGTCATTTTAAACGCCATAACTCTTATTGCTTCGGAGGCAAATCCCTTTCCTTATGAAGCCGATGAGTGCGTTGTGCTTGACGCTCCTGCAATAGATGAGTGCGAATAAAGTTTTTTAATATATATTGAAAAAGAATTATAAGAATAAAACAAAATAAGCTATCTAGATATATTTCTAGGTAGTTTTTTTAAAATAGAAAGATATAAAGAGTAGTAGAAAAAGACTAAGAAGCCTTATTTTTTTCTTGCTTTTAAGCGCCCTTTATACGTGCGGCCAAGCTCGCCACTTTCAAAAAAACGATATTGAAATTCTTCATATGCTATGTTAATATAAAATGGGTAAGGAGAGTAATAAATAATGACAGATAGCGAGTTTAAATATTTTTACCATATGGGAACTCTTGAGGATGCCTACAACTATCTAGGTTGTCACTGGGATCCGCAAACAAAAAGAGCAATATTCCGCGTATGGGCTCCGCATGCGGACAGCGTTTCCGTAATAGGAGATTTCAATGGTTGGAACAAGCAGGCCAATTATATGTTTCGCGTATCCGATGGTGGCATTTTCGAAGGAATTATAGACAACGTTCAGGAGTATCAAACATATAAGTATTATATAAAGGCGGCGGGCGGATTCACGGCGGAAAAAGCCGATCCTGTCGGATTTTTCCATGAGACAAGAGGTAGAACGGCATCAAAGGTCATTTCAATAGACAATTTTTATTGGAGTGATGCCGAGTGGATGGAAAAGAGAAAGAAAACACCGCCTTATTCTTCCCCCATAAGCATTTATGAGTGCAATATTTCTTCATGGAGAAAGTATGCCGACGGAAATGATTACGATTATAGAAAATTTGCTGATGAAATTGTTTATTACCTTAAGTTTATGAATTTTACTCATCTTGAGCTTATGGGCATATCTGAGTACCCTTTCGATGGGTCTTGGGGTTACCAGGTAACAGGATATTTTGCGCCCACTTCAAGATATGGCCGTCCAGAAGACTTTGCTTACCTTGTAAATAAATGTCATGAAAACGGAATAGCCGTCATCCTTGACTGGGTTCCTGGGCATTTTCCTAAAGATGCACATGGATTATATAACTTCGATGGACAGCCTTGCTACGAGCCTTCCGCACCTCTCCGCCGCGAACATAAAGAATGGGGAACGATGTGCTTCGATTACGGACGCAACGAGGTAAAATCATTCCTTGTTTCAAGCGCAATGATGTGGTTTGACAAATACCATATAGATGGACTGCGCGTAGATGCCGTTGCTTCTATGCTTTATCTTGACTACAACAGGAAAGAGTGGGAGCCGAATATTTTCGGTGGAAAGGAAAATCTCGAGGCGATAGATTTTTGCAAACAACTAAATACAGCTGTCTTTTCTAAATACGAAAACATTCTTATGGTTGCTGAAGAGTCAACTGCCTTTCCTATGGTTACTAAACCCGTTAGCTGGGGAGGACTTGGGTTTAACTTTAAGTGGAATATGGGATGGATGAACGATTCGCTTCGTTACATTAAGCTTAATCCAATTCATAGGCAATATAACCATAATTTAATTACTTTCTCTATGCAATATTCTTTCAGCGAAAATTATATTCTTCCCATCTCACACGATGAGGTGGTTTACGGCAAGGGCTCACTAATAAACAAAATGCCGGGAGACTACGATTTAAAGTTTGCCGGAGTAATGAATTATTTGCTCTTTATGTATGGTCATCCGGGCAAGAAACTGCTCTTTATGGGAAATGAGCTAGGGCAGTGGGCGGAATGGAACTGGAAGAAACCGCTCGACTGGATTTTGATGGAATTCCCGCAGCATAAGAGTCTGCAGGCTTTTGTAAAAGAATTGAATAAGATTTATGCTTCTACGCCTGCTTTGTACGAAATTGAGAATGACTGGGCTGGTTTTGAATGGCTTGTTGGAGACGATAACTCTGCTAATGTGCTCGCTTTTGAAAGAAGAGACTCTAAAGGCGGCGCAGTAGTGGTTGTTGTTAACTTTGCTCCTTGCGACTGGCACGGTTATAGATTTCCTTCAAACGGAGGTCAATTTACCCGGCTTATAAAAACATCAATTTATGGTTGGGATACAGTTCCAGTTGAATATGACAGCGAAAACATTCCCATTAGAAATAAAAGCGAGAGTTTCGTGTTTGATGTAGAGAGCATGAGTGGATATATTTTTAAAAGAGATCCGTTAGTACCAACGAAAATAGTGAGGCAGCAAAGTGCTCCTGAAGTTAAGGCGCCTGAAAAAGTGCCGGATAAAAAAACTAAAAAAGGGAAAAACAAATGAAAAAAGATAATTCCAGCAATTGCACAAAGATATTATTCGTAGCAGCCGAGGTAAATCCTTTTTCTCAGACTGGCGGGCTTGGTGAAGTGGCAAGCTCTCTTCCGATTGCAGTTAACGAAACGAAATGTGCGGAAGTGGCAGTTATTTCTCCGCTATATGAGTGCATCACGAAGGAAGTGCGTTCTAGGTTTGAATTTGTTACCAGTACATATGTTCAGCTTTCCTGGCGAAGACAATATGCTGGGCTCTTCAGATACAAAACAAGAGGAGTAACTTACTTTTTTATAGACAACGAGTATTACTTCAAAAGAAAAGGCTTGTACGGCCACTTTGACGATGGAGAAAGATTTGCATTTTTCTCTAAAGCAGTGCTTGACCTAATGCCGCTACTTGACTTCGTTCCAAATATTATACATACAAACGACTGGCATACTGCGCTAGTTCCAATCTATTATAGACTAGCGTATGCAGACCGCCCATGGTACAGAGGAATGAAGAATATCTTTACCATTCACAACATTGAGTACCAAGGAATCTTTGGAAGAGAAATACTAGGGGATGTATTCGGACTTGCGGATTTTGTCTTCCCGCGTCTATCGTGGAAGGGAAGCGTAAACCTAGTAGCCGGGGCCATAAGATGTGCAGATATTGTTTCAACGGTTTCTGAAACTTATGCTAAGGAGTTAATGCTACCCGAGTTTGCTTGTGGACTAGAAAATCTTATCAAAGACTATGCTGAAAAAATGACCGGAATAGTAAACGGTATAGATATGGAAGTATACAACCCCGAAACCGGTGCTGATTTATATGCAGTCTACTCTGCTGAAGAAATAGCCGGCAAAGCTGAAAACAAGAAAAACCTTCAAAAATATCTGAAGTTACCGGTTAAAGCTAATACTCCTCTAATTACTATGGTAACGCGACTTGCAGCGCATAAAGGGCTTGACATATTAAAAGACGCAATGAAAGGGCTGGTAAAAGAGGATATCCAGTTTGTACTGCTTGGAAGCGGCGCGCCTGAATACGAAGGCTTCTTTATGGATATAGAAAGAGCGTATCCGGATAAAGTGCGAGCAATAATCGCTTTTGACAAATCTCTTTCAAGAAAACTTTTTGCTTCAGGCGACATTTATATGATGCCTTCAAAGAGTGAGCCATGCGGGCTCGGACAAATGATGGCTATGCGCTATGGGACTCTCCCTATAGTGAGGAATGTAGGCGGTCTGAACGACACCGTAAAAGAGGGAGTCAATGGCTTTGTTTGCACCAGTCACACGAGCGAAGCGCTACTAGAGACAGTAAAAAGAGCGATTAATGCATATAAGAACAAAGAGGAATGGGCAAAAACCGTAAAAAAGGCTATGACAACCGACTGGTCATGGAAAGTCAGTGCAAAGAAATATATAGATATGTACGATGCGCTCGCAAAGAATCCGTAGATGCAGTAAAACAAACCAAGAGTTTTATTTAAAAACGGATTTAACGGCAGAATAGAAGGATGCTAAGGCGAATATGGCCAAAGCATTCTTTTAGTTTGTGTCTTCGTTTTTGCTATGCAGCCGATAAAAGCAGTCGATTTGATTCTTTGTTATGTTTTGTGTATAATATTATCAGCTTTAATAACACTAAAAAAGGAAAGCAAGAGATATGAGCAAACACTTTAAATCATTACTTATAGTTCTTATTTCAATGTTTGTAGCTATGTCACTAGCTGGATGCGTTAACGGCGCTACTGAGCTGAGTGACAAAGAGGTGATTAACCTCGTGATTGATAATTTCATGCCCTTAACTAAAGTTCCGAGGCAATCGCATCATGAAGAAATGATAAGCCAGTATTTGATGGACTGGGCCGAATATAACGGATTGCAGCCTAAAAGAGACAAAGTAAATAATGTGATGTTTGACGTACCGGCAACTAAAGGTATGGAAAGCAGACCGCTCGGCATATTGCAGGGGCATATGGATATGGTAGTTGCTGTAGCTGACGGAAAGGAATTCGATCCGTTGCACGATACCATTTCAGTCATAAGAAATGACGAAGATAATACCTTAACGGCGGACGGAACATCACTCGGGGCAGATGACGGCATAGGTCTTGCAATTATAAAAGGCGTAGTTCAAGGCAAAATGAAGCACGGCCCGCTCAGAATTATAATTACGGTAAACGAAGAGGACGGAATGACAGGCGCAACCAGTGTAGACGACTCCTGGCTTGAAGGCGCCGTATTCCTGATAAACATAGATAACGAAGTATCTGAACAGATTTTGGTTTCGACTGCTGCAGGCAATAATCTGATTGTAAACGAGAGTGTCTCTTTTGTTTCTCCTACGCTTACAAGTGCGCTTTCCCTGGAAATATCCAATTTAAAAGGCGGGCACTCCGGCGTAGACATAGACAAGGGAAGACTAAACGGTATTCGCGCTCTTGCGACATTTCTAGCCACTTTAAATGAAAAGAACATAAGGTACGAACTGGCCTCCTTTGAAGGCGGAACTGCAGGCAATGCCATTCCGACAAGGGCTGGGGCAGTAATTGTGATAGATGAATCGGATAAGACAGAAGTAACCACGTTATTTAATAAGTTCAAGAGCGAATTGAATGAAGCTTATGCCTCAGTTGAGCAAATCTCATTCGAACTTAGCGATTCTTCTCCGGTTACGAAAGTTGTAGCCGAGTCTGTTAAGGCAGGGTTTGTTAATTTCATTGCTTCGGTTAACGACGGAGTAAGAGATTTCTCCGAGGATATCCCCGGACTTGTGGAAAGCTCATCGAATTTGGGCGTTGCTAAATTAAACCCTTTAGAACAAAAGGTAGAAATCACGACATTTATGCGTAGCTCAAAGGTTGCAATTGAAACGCTTATGCGTAACAATCAGGTGGCCCTAGCTAGAGAGTGCGGTTTTTCACCGACAATTTTGCATACGGCAGATGCGTGGGAATACGATCCTAACAGCAAACTTCTAGAGATAGCAAAGGATGTCTATAAAAAACAAAACGGAGCGGATGTAGACGTGGCGGCCGTTCATGCCGGTGTCGAATGTGGAAGCTTTAAAAAGAACAATCCAAGCATAGACATGATAAGCATAGGCCCGGATATTATCAATCCGCATACGATTAACGAAACATTATATCTGAATTCCATACCAAGAGTATGGCGTCTATTAGAGGGAATACTCGCTAATTACGATGTATAAATAAGTATAAAATATTGCGACGGAAGAGCATATTCATCATTTAAAGCACTCATCAGTCACTTGCATTTTCCTTTTTTAAAGCAGACAAAAAATGATTTGCTATGTTTTTTATTGCTGTGCTATACTACTTGAAAATTGCAAAGGAGGTTTTTATGCCTGATCACAGAGATCTTAAAAAACAGAAAGCTCAAGTTAAGTCACTTGCCGCTATCTGCAAAAGAACAGATGTAATACAGCCACATTTATTTGTTGACTATAAAGTGTATCGCGGGCTTCGTGATGATAAAGGTCGCGGAGTTTTGACAGGGCTAACAGAAATCTCCGACGTAAAGGGAAGCATAGTCAAAGGGGATAAGTTTACTCCATGCGAAGGGGAGCTTTACTACCGTGGTTATAATGTCAAAGATATTGTTGCGGATATTTTTTCAACGAATAGATTTGGATTCGAAGAAATTGCTTATCTTCTTCTATTCGGAAGATTTCCGAACGCTCAGGCTCTAGCAGATTTCAACGAACTGCTTGGAAAACTCAGGAGCCTTCCCAACTCATTTGTCCGAGACGTTATAATGAAGCAGCCTAGCGCAGACATAATGAACGCAATGGCAAGAAGCGTGTTGATGCTCTATTCATATGACGAAAAAGCAGATGTAATGACAACAGAAAATGTTCTTTGGCAGTGCTTGCAGCTTATTGCTGAGTTTCCTCAGATTGCCGTATATAGTTATCAGACATATGCATATTACAAATCTGATAAAAACAGCTTCTTCATTCATGATCCTGTTCCCACAATGTCCACTGCAGAAAACCTTTTGCATATGCTTAGACTCGATTGCAATTATACTGAACTCGAAGCTCATGCTCTAGATTTAGCACTTATTGTGCACGCTGAGCACGGCGGTGGAAACAACTCGACTTTTACTACAAGACTCGTTTCTTCTACCGGAACTGACACATATAGCGCTGTTGCTGCGGCTTTAGGCTCTTTAAAAGGCCCCAAGCATGGCGGAGCAAATGTCAAGGTATGCAGAATGTTCGATGACATCAAAGAGAATGTTAAAGACTGGAATAATGACGATGAGATTCGCGAGTATCTTATAAAGATTCTGGATAAAAAAGCGTTCGACCAGTCTGTGCTTATTTATGGACTAGGCCATGCTGTTTACCAAATATCAGACCCGAGAGCAGAAATCTTTAAAGAAACAGTTGAAAAACTTTCGATTGAAAAGAATAGGTGGGATGAGTTTAATCTTCACAAAAAAGTTGAAGAGATAGGAAAAGCTCTTCTTGCCGAAAGACGCAAATCAGACAAGGGAATATGCGCTAACGTAGACTTTTATTCAGGATTCTGCTACGAAATGCTCAATCTTCCGGTAGAGCTCTATACACCCATATTTGCAGTTGCTAGAATTGTCGGATGGAGCGCTCATAGAATAGAAGAGCTCATTAGTACAGGCGGCAAGATAATGAGACCAGCATACAAATATGTAGGTCGCCATTACAAATATGTTCCGTTTGATAAAAGACGCTGATTATTCTAAAAATAACAACAAAAAATCCGCTTGCTTTTCTTTTTAAGCAGGCGGATATTTTTTTTACATTTGCTTTATTTCTGTTTCGTAATTGGTTTTTCTTCAGCGGTGATAGGTAGTTTTACTATAAAGGTCGAACCCTGGCCAAGTTCGCTCTCAACTTCTATGCTTCCGCCTGTAATCTCTATAATTTTTTTGCATATGGATAGGCCAAGTCCGTTTCCGTAAGTGGTGTGTGATTTATCACCTTGAAAGAACTTATCGAAAATACGCTGTTTTGTTTCGGCGCTCATTCCTATTCCAGTATCAACAATTTTTACTTCTATAAATTCACTTGTCTTATCTATAGAAATGGAAATGGCTCCGCCTTCATTAGTGAATTTTACTGCATTGCCAATGAGGTTTATCCAAAGCTGCTGAGTTAGGTCTTGACTGCCGTAATACTGAATGTCTTCTCCCTCTAAAGAGAGATTAATTTGCTTTTTATCTATATCTGTTTGAAATAATAGGGCGCACTTTCTTAATTGTTCATCAAGGAAGTATGTCTTTTTTTCGTATAGAGCCTCTTGGTTATCCAGCCGGGACATTAAAAGAGTGTTCTTTGAAAGCTGAACGAGCCTTTCTGCTTCAGAAATGATTATGTCAATGTACTCTTTGCTTTCCTCTGGAGTTAGATCTCCTTTTTTAAGAAGTTTTGCAAATCCGCTCACAGAAGACAATGGAGTTTTGAATTCATGAGAGAAATTGGATATAAAGTCGGTTTTTAGTGTTTCGATTGAGTTGAGAGACGTTACCATTGCATTGAACGTATGGTTAAGTTCACTCATATACGAATTTTCTCTTTCTTCTAGTCTTACCGAAAAATCTCCTTTGCCGACTTTTTTCATGCCTACGTCGAAGTCTTCAAGTTCTTTGAATGTTATGCGGTATAATATTATAGAAAGAAGAAAGCCCATTATTAGGCTGAAAATATTTAACAGGATTATAAACAAAATGGGTGACATGGGTGGAAGCTCCGAGCCCATCGGTCCGAAAACGAAAAGACATAAGAAAAGAACCACGGCTATAGCGAGCGTGATTGTCAAAACGCAAAGAACGTATCCGACAGTTCTTTGAAAAAATGAGAATCTCAGTTTTGTGGTTTTATTTTGATTTTTTTTCATTTCTTGATTGCCTTGAAGCCAATGCCACGAACAGTTGTGATCTCAAAATCTTTATTGTTTTCGAATTTGTTTCTAAGTCTATTGATATGCACATTGAGAGTATTATCAGATTCGCTTTCAAATCCCCATATCTCATCTAAAAGCTGGTTTTTAGTAAAGATTTGTCCGGGATAGGAGAGGAGCTTGTATAAAAGATAAAACTCCTTTTTTGGAAGAGTGAGAGTGCCTTCATCAGTATCTACGGTTAAACTATCGTAGTGAAGGGTGGTAGAACCAATTTCAAGTTTTCTTTCGGCAACAATCTTAGACCTTCTTAAAAGTGCTTTTATTCTTAAAAGCATCTCTTCTTCGTCTACAGGTTTGGTCATATAGTCGTCAATTCCAACTAAAAATCCGGCGCGTTTTGCTTCCTGACCGCCTTTTGCAGTAATCATTATTATTGGAATCTCGCTCCCTGAATTTCGAAGGGCTTCTGTCAGCTCGTAGCCGTCCATTACCGGCATCATTACGTCGGCTATAAGTAGGTCAATGTGCTCGGCTTCTAAAACGCTAAGCGCTTCTTCGCCGTTGTCAGCGGTAAAAGTGCTGTATCCGTTTGACTTAAGTATTGCCGAATAAAGCTTTTGAAGATTTTTATTGTCTTCTACTATAAGGATTTTAAACATATTTTCATTATAGCATAGATAATAAACTTTTCATTAATAATTGCAAAAAACATATTAAAAAAACAAAATGCTTTTTCATATGCTTCGTAACAAACAATTATATCTCACTATGTTTGACCTACCAGTTATCTTAAAGAGAAAGCGTCCTTCAAACAAACATATTTGGTGAACCTTATTTTTGCTTTTCTGGGTTAAGTAAAGAAGCGCAAGAGTTTTAGCATAATCAGCGCTGACTAGGGGCAATTCCTATTATTTTTTTGTAAGCCCTATAAAACGATGAATAATCAGTAAAGCCATATTTCTCAGCAGTGGCGGTAGGGCTTTCGCCTGCAGATATATCTCTATGAGCTGCCATTATTTTCTTTGTCCTGGCGTAAGATATTACAGAGACTTTCATAAATTTTGAGAACTTGCTACTTATATAAGACTGAGAAAAGTGGAAATGCGTACATATATCGTCGAGATGAATCGGCTCGAGAATATGCTCACCAATGTAGTTTATAATCTGAGTAATGGTAACATCACTTTTATGCGGTTTTTCAACGCCTTTTTCAAGGCAAAGAAGTGCCATTACTTCTAAAAGGCGGCATTTAAAAATTGTATTCCGACTGTCGTTGTCGTATTTCTCATAAATGTTATCTAGGCTGCAAAATAAACTGCTCATATAGTCCGTGGCATAATAAAAGGTTGCCCGGCTGTGAAGGCGCTCAAACATATAGTGGGGGAGTAGATTCTCCTGGAATTTCAAAACATATCTTTCGTATTCGCTGTTTGCATGAAATGACACAAAATGATGTTCGCCCGGCTGGATAAAAACTATATCCCCGGGATGAAGTTCATATATTGCATCTTCAACAGTGAAGAAAGCACTTCCTCTTACAAAGTAGTAGAGTTCGAAAATGTCATGATAATGCTTTTCAAATTCGGAACTTGGCTTAGGCGATTCGTCATATTTGTGGGCAAAATCTATTTCGTCGTTTGTGAACTGAAACATTAGAGTGGTACCTCCCAAAAATAATAACATGACAAAAGAAGAAATGCAATATATTTTGGAATAAAATGCAATTGTAAGCGAAAAGTGCGATTGTTAAACTAAAAAATAATGAAAGAGTGTATAATGTAATATATTCTGTTTTTATAAAGGAGAAAAACGATGGAAAAGGAAAAGCAACAGGTCTATCACAGAGCTAAGCAATGGCAGATAGCGTTGTTCCCGTTCAATAACGCGGCTACCAACGTGTATTTTGCTTTCTATACATACTTTACTAGCTTTGCGATTCTCTATTTGACCGGAAGCGTAGAAGGTGCTATCGCCGGAACGATTGCTTCCAGTGCTTTAACACTAGTTGTCAGCGGCTTTACTGCAGTATTTGCGCCTTTGATGCGTGTGTTTGACGGTATTACAGATCCTATTTGTGGTGGTATGATGGACAGAGCCAAAACTAAATTTGGTAAGTTCAGACCCTTCATGGTAATAGGAAATGCCATACTTGCGGTATCCGTTTTAATAATGATGATATTCTTCCGCTGGGTACCAGATGAAGCAGCTTGGCTGAGATGGGTTATCTATATTGTAGGCTACGTAATTTACGTTATAGGTTATACAGCTCAATGTGCGGTTACAAAAGCAGGACAGACATGTCTTACTAACGATCCTAAGCAGAGAAGCCAGTTCATGATTTGGAACATGATCGGACAGCTCGGATCTATAGTTCTTATCAACGTAATCGCAGGTGGCGTGCTCACAAACGAAGCAATCTGCGCTAAAGGACTTATCATCAATGAAACAGCACTTGCTGACGGAGGAAAGACAGCTGCAGCATTTATTTCAGATAAATTCGGCGATATTACAAAAATCCCCGCAGCTATTAAAGATACTCTTTTAGGACTTGATCCTACAAAAACATTTACATTTAACTACGGCGCATCATACGGACCTACTTTCTATAATATTATGGTTCCGCTTGTAATAGTTCTTTCAGCTGGTTACACAGCTATGGCAGTTGCAGCTATCAGCGAAAAGGATAAGCCTGAATTCTGGGGCGTAGCAGGAGAGCAGCCGAAACTTAAAGACTATGCAAACGTTATAAAAGAGAACAAAGAAATCCGCTACCTCGTAGTATCTGCTGGATTCAATAAACTTGCTTCTACAGTTGCTACATCCGGAACAGTTGCGTTCCTTCTCTTTGGATGTTTAATGGGTGACTATAACGGTCTGTTTATTCCATTCTATGTTCTTTGCTTTATCTTTATGGGACTATTCTTTGTATGGGGTTCTAAGACTGCCGGAGAAAAGGGACAAAAGAGAGGCGTGGCTCAGTTCACGATACTTGCATTCCTCTTCTACATAGGTGTTCTTATTCTTCTTGGTGTATACAACAATGCTGATGCTCCTACCGCTTCTAGCGCAGGGTCAACAGATTTCTTTGCGAGATACCTTACACTATACTCAATGGAAGGTGGATTCCATCTCACAATCAACTTCTATACAATACTATTCATAATACTCTATGGATGCGGATATGGAGCATTCAACTGCTGCGACCAGATGACAATTCCTATGGTTGCAGACTGCACGGACTACGAGACATATAGATCTGGAAAATATGTACCTGGAATTATGGGAACATTGTTCTCATTTGTTGATAAGCTTATTTCATCACTTCAGGTTCTCTTGCTTCAGCTCTTCATCGTGTTCCTTGTTCCTGGACTTAATGCACTTCCCGCAGAAGGCACACCTTACATGGAAGGAATGCAGCTTTCAGCAATCATCTGCTTCTGTCTCCTTCCTATGGTATCATGGCTAATCACCACGGTTTGCATGATGTTCTATGGACTCAGTGGAAAGAAACTTGAGGAGGTTCAGGCAGTTAACGCAGTTAGAAAGGCTGCAGTTGAAGGCGGAATGAGCATGGACGAAGCTATGGCAACCTGGCAGACAATCGACCAGGTTCCCGAGGAGTTTGTTCCTGTTGCTAAACCTAAAATCAACAAAAAGACCGGTGAAATTATCGAGCAAAAAGACAATATCATCGATAAGATATACAAAGCAATCTTTGCGAGAAGGGAGAGAGTTAGCGCAACTCCATCCAGCAACGCTATTCCTATCCCTGCTCAGTATTTAAAGAAAGATGAACTGGCTGAGGAAGTTGTTGCTGAAGAGGCTCCCGTAGCTGAGGCTCCTGCAGTTGAAGAAGCTCCCGTTGAGGAAGCTCCTGTAGCTGAGGCTCCTGCAGCAGACGAGTCTTCTGAAAGCTAATAAAAAAATAATTAACCAAAATTGGAGTAATATAATGATACCATTCAAAGTGAATCTTGAAAATGAAGTTATCGCTATTACTGGTGCTGGAGGCGTCCTTATGGGCGCCTTCGCTAAAGCACTGGCAGAATGCGGAGCATCGGTAGGTGTTATAGATCTTTCGCCTGAAAACTGCGAAAAAACCACCAACGATATATTAAAGGACGGAGGAAAAGCAGTTTCCGCTCCTTGCAATTGCCTTAAAAAGGAAGAAATAATTGCCGCTAAAGAGAAAATTGAAAAGACATTCGGGCCTGTTACGATGCTCATCAATGGAGCAGGCGGAAACAGCCCTAAGTGCACAACGGACAATGAAATATCCTCAGAGGCAAAAGAGGGAATGAAGTCGTTCTTTGATCTTGATGAAGCCGGATTCAGATTTGTTTTCGACCTCAACATTCTTACCGCAGTGCTTTGCACACAGGTATTCGGAGAGGGAATGAAAGACCGCGGATACGGAAACATCATTAACATTTCATCAATGAATGCATTCCGTCCTCTTACAAAGATTCCCGCATATTCTTCTGCAAAAGCGGGTGTATCCAATCTCACTCAGTGGCTTAGCGTTCACTTCGCTTCTGCCGGAATAAGAGTTAACGGAATAGCACCGGGATTTTTCTCAACAAAGCAGAACGCAGCGCTTCTTTGGAACGCTGACGGAACTCCC
>JAGCYK010000117.1 GCA_017960845.1 Clostridia bacterium
CTCCAGCAACAGCAGATTTTGTTGGAAAACTTTGCGCAGGCATAGCTGATGACTTTCTCTCGACTACGGTTATGGCTTGCCGTTGCCCGGTGCTTTTATGCCCAGCAATGAATACTGCTATGCTTACTAGTGCTGCATACGTAGAAAATGAAAAGACACTTCGCTCTAGAGGTTTCTATTTTATGGAAACTGGAGTAGGCAGACTTGCGTGCGGAGACGAAGGCGCAGGTAGATTAGCTGAGCCAGAAGATATAGAAAAAAGAGCGTTGGATATTCTTTTCCCGAAAAAAGACTTAGACGGAGTTAAAGTGCTCATTAGCGCAGGCGGAACAATAGAATACATTGACCCAGTTAGATATATTGGCAACAACTCAAGCGGTAAAATGGGCCTGGCTCTAGCAACGGCAGCTGCCGATAGAGGAGCGCTCGTAACTGTTATAAAAGCCCGCACCACAGTCTCCTTTGACGATAAAAGATTTAAAGTAGTAGAAGTAGAAACTACTGAAGATATGCTTGAAGCTGCTTTAAGCGAAGCAAAAAACGCAGATATTATAGTTAAAAGCGCTGCGCCTTGCGATTTTAAACCGGTTAAGGCTCAGCCAAATAAGCTTAAAGCAAACGGGCCTCTAACCATAGAGCTAACTAAAACACAGGACATTGCCGCTGCTATAGGAAAGAACAAAGGCAAGAAAAAGCTCGTGGTTTTTGCTGCCGAAACAGAAAACCTAAAAGAGAATGCTGTGGCTAAGCTTAAAGCAAAGAATGCAGACATGATTGTTGCAAATGATGTAACTAAGGAGGGCGCCGGTTTTGGAAGCGATACAAATATCGTTACCATTATTAAACCAGGCAAACAAATCGACCTTCCTAAAATGACTAAACGTCAGCTCGCTGACATAATTTTTGATGAGCTATTAAACTGAAATGTACGCAGAGGTTATAGTAGACATAGCAACCTCTGAGGTTGATAGAATATTTGATTACGATACTAACTCGCTCCCGGTCAAAAGAGGACAGCGGGTTTTTGTCAGTTTCGGAAAAACGGAAGTAGAAGGTTTTGTAATTAGCTTAAAGCAGACTACAACTTGCGCGCCTGATAAAATAAAGCAGGTTAAAAGGATAATCGACGCTGAGCCTATTATAACTGACGAGATGTTCGATCTATTAGACTATATGTCAACAAAGCTGCATATTATAAAGGCGGCGTGCTTAAGACTATTCATCCCTGCGGCTATGCGAAAGGGGCGCGTTAAAGAGCTTAATAGGCTTTTTGTTAGACTTAACGCCGACTTCCTTGATAAAGATATTCTTAGATATATTCGTAGCACTTCTTATGCCCAGCTTGAGCTTTATGAGCATCTTAAAAGTATATATCCAAACTCTCAGTCAGCAGCTGACATTACAAAGAGCTTTTCTAATGCGGCGCTAAATGCTCTTCGGCAAAAGGGAATAGCGCTCGTTGAAAGCGAAGAAGTTTACCGGGTTCCTTCTCCTGACATTCAGGGATTAGCCGCTAATAGTGAGCTAACTTTAACTAAAAGCCAGACCGGCGCAATCGAAGCTATAAGCAGCACCTCGGGCGAGACGTTTCTACTACACGGAGTAACAGGAAGCGGAAAGACAGAAGTATATATGCATGTCATAGAAAAAGCGCTAGCTAGTGACAGGACTGCAATTATGCTCGTTCCTGAGATCTCTTTGACGCCGCAGGTGCTTAGGAATTTTAGAAACAGGTTCGGAGAAAAAGTAGCACTGCTTCATAGCGGTCTATCTAAAGGCGAGAGGTTTGATGAGTGGAGAAAGTGTTTATCAGGCGAAGCTAAGGTCGTAATAGGGCCTAGAAGCGCTATTTTCGCACCTCTAAAAAATGTTGGACTCATCATTATGGATGAAGAGCACGACTCGTCTTATGTATCTGAGTCCAGCCCGCGCTACTCGACTTATGAAATTGCAGAATGGCGAAAGAAATATAATAATGCCAATCTAATACTAGGCAGCGCTACGCCTTCAGTAGAAACGTACTATAAAACAGAAACAAAAGAGATTAAACTGCTTACTATGCCTGAGCGCGTCAATGGCCGTCCGCTTCCTGACATAGAAGTAATAGACATGCGAAAGGAATATATCAGCGGTAACACCTCAATTATTTCTAGAGCGCTCGAAAAAGAACTGTCTGAGTGCATTAACAATGGCAATCAGGCAATGCTGTTTTTAAATAGAAGAGGGTACGCATCTTTTATGATGTGCAAAAGATGCGGTTATATCCCTAAATGCGATATGTGTGATGTATCTCTAGTTTATCACAAAGAAGAAGGGCTTTTAAAATGCCACTACTGCGGTAGAAGTTTTACTCATATAGATTCGTGTCCGTCGTGTGGCTGTTCGTTCATAAAGGAAGGTTACGTAGGAACTGAAAAAGTAGCCGAAATGCTTAATAGGATGTTCCCGGGAGCCGGGGTTTTAAGAATGGATAATGATACGACTCGCACTAAGGGCGCGCACGAATCAATCCTAACTAGGTTCGGAGAGAAAAAGGCTAGTATTCTAGTAGGCACGCAGATGATAGCTAAAGGCCACGATTTTCCTTTAGTAACTCTAGTTGGAATTCTAGACGCGGACATGAGCCTTCATATGAACGACTATAGAAGCGTAGAGCGCACGTTCCAGCTTTCAACTCAGGTTGCAGGACGTGCCGGCAGAGCTCAAAAGCGCGGTAAAGTCATTCTTCAGACATACTCTCCTCAGCATTATGTGTTTAGATACATAAAAGATAATGACTATGATAGTTTTTATAAAAAAGAAATTAACCTTAGGCAGGTGACAAAATATCCTCCTTATTCTAAAATAATAAGGGTGCTTGTGTCCGGGCCTGATGATAAGAAGGCTGCAGCCGTATTAAAGAGCATTTACGAAAAGATTTCTAGCATTAAAAATGAAAAGCCTAATCTTTTTGAATATTTTTCGTATATGCGCTCTCCGCTTAAAAAACTTCAAGGCGAGTTTAGAATGCAAATCCTTATTCGGCTTGTTGGGGAGTGCGAGGACATCGCAGGTAAAGTCTACGATATCGTAGACGAATGCCGCGTTAGCGGAATAACATCGTATGCAGAAATTAATCCAATTAAATTATCCTAATGGGGACAAGATGGTATGGCAAGAAGAAACGTAGTAAAAGTCGGAGACGAAATACTGAGAAAAAAATGTAAGCCTGTTGTTATTTTCGATGAGAAGTTATGGCAGCTTTTAGACGATATGAAAGAAACGATGATTGCCGAAATGGGCGTAGGCCTTGCAGCACCTCAGGTCGGCGTTATGAGACGCGCCTGTGTAGTTAGTCCGGACGGAGAGACTTTTTATGAGTTTATCAACCCCGTTATTATAAAGAGTAGTGGAAATCAGCTGTGCGAAGAGGGCTGCCTGTCTGTACCCGGCGCGCGCGGGACCGTCTTAAGACCGCAAAAGATTAAATTCAGATACAATGATAGAAAAGGCGATTTGTATGAAATGGAATGCTCGGACTTTTTAGCAAATATTTGCTGCCACGAGTTTGACCACCTAGACGGAATACTGTTTACGGATAAAATTATTAAGGAGCAGCAGGACTGATGAATATAGTCTTTATGGGAACTCCGGATTTTGCTATAAATCCGCTTAAAGCATTAATCGGGGCTGGGCACAATATCCTAGCTGTTGTTACCCAGACGGATAAAGTTAGTCCGTCAGGTAAAACCATTCAGTCTGCCGTAAAAAAATATGCTGAAAGAGAGGGTCTCAAAGTTCTTCAATTTAATAAAATAAGGAGTGAAGGCAGCGAAGTTTTAAGAAAACTCGGTGCGGATATTTTCGTTACGGCTGCTTACGGGCAGATTCTTAGCGAAGAGATTCTATCCATTCCGCCTTTTGGGGTTATTAACGTTCACGCTTCGCTTCTTCCATCGTACCGCGGAAGCAGTCCGATTCAGTGGGCAGTAATAAACGGAGAGACTAAAACTGGCGTTACGATTATGCAAACGGATGTTGGTCTAGACACAGGAGATATTCTTTTATCTAAAGAAATAGAGATTGGTCTTGATGATAACGCTATGACTATGTTCGATAAGCTTTCTATTCTTGGCGGCGAGCTGCTAGTAGAGTGTTTAGATAAACTATCCTCAGGTTCAATCACGCACACCCACCAGGACGAGTCCCTTGCTTCTTATTATCCTATGCTTAAAAAGTCAGACGGATTGATTGACTGGAAAAAAAGCGCTAAAGATCTATTCAATTTCATTCGCGGAATGTATCCTTGGCCGGGTGCGTATACTTACTATAACGGCGCACTTGTTAAAGTTTTAAGCGCTAGCGTTAGCGATTTAAAAGGAAAAAGCGGAGAAATACTTGAAGTAGAAAAAAGCGGGCTAACGGTTGGATGCGGAGATGCAGCCATTCATATAACAAAGCTTCAGCTAGAAGGAAAGAAAGCAATGGAAGCGCTAGATATATATAATGGCGGTAAATTTATTAAAGGGCAGAAGCTGGGTTGAAAGATTTCAGTTCAAAAAACATTGCTTACGATTGTCTAAAAAGCGTCTTTAACGGCGCTTATTCTTCTATTGAGCTTGACCATTATTTAAGCGCTGCGCCGAGTAAAAATAGGGCTTACGTTACAGCTATTGTCTATTCGGTGCTAGGCTCTGACATTAGACTGTCTTATATTTTGGACTCACTGTGCGAAAAAAAGCCCAAGCAAAGCATTATTATTTTGCTTAAAATGGCGCTAGCTGAAATTGAGGGGTCTAGTCGGCCACGCGAAAAAATAATAAATGAGTATGTTGCATTTGCTAAAGAGCGATTTAGAGGCAGCGAAAAGTTCGTTAACGGAGTTCTTGCGCGAGCGCCTTCAGTTGAGCTCCCGGGCGAAACCGGCATAAAAGCGCTAAGCATAAAATATTCCTGCCCTGAGTGGGTAGTAGAAAAACTTTTTCTTGACTACGGCGAGCTAGTAAGAGAAATAATCGCGACTGAGTATATAAATAAGACGCATATTCGTAATAACTCTAATTATCTAACTAGACAGGAGTTTGATGAACTCGTTTCTAAAGCTGACATCGACGCCGAAAGAACAGAGCTAGGGTGGTTTGTCACTAGAAAAGCTTTAAGCGCTCTTGACGAAAAAACTTTTACAGCGCAGTCGCACTCTTCAATTGTAGCTTCTGAAATCTTTTGCGATAATTTAAACGCGGAAAGTAAAGTACTTGATTTATGCGCGGCTCCCGGCGGAAAGGCAATTTATATTGCTGAAAAAGCAGGGGCGAACGTAACTGCCTGCGATATTCATGAGCATAGAGTAAATCTAATTAAGTCGTATGCAGCAAGAATGGGCGTTAGGTTAAAAGCTTTGCAAAATGATGCGACTGTTATAAATAAAGAATGGGCTAGCGCTTTTGACGCAGTTATTTGCGACGCGCCTTGCAGTGGAAGCGGACTGCTTAAATCCTCTCCTGACATTCTTCTATTTAAAGGAGCGCAGGTGCTAGATGAGCTTAGCAGTATTCAGTTAAAGATACTTTTGTCGGCTGCAAACTACGTTAAAAAGGGCGGATATTTGTATTACGCTACCTGCTCGATCTTTAAAGCAGAAAACGAAGACGTTATTTCAAAATTCTTAGCGCTAGCTACTAACTTTTCACTCTCTCCTGTTAAACTGGTAAGCGGGCTAAGTGAAGCGAGCATTGCTAGTAGCGGAGTAGTAAAGATTATGCCGTCACGCGTAAGCGACGGATTTAGCATTTTTAAAATGGTTAGAAAATGAAGAAACTGCTTATAGATTTAAATAAAGAAGAATTAGAAGCGTTAGTAATTAAGGCCAATGAAAAAAGATTTAGAGCAGATCAGCTTTTTCATTGGACGAGGTTAGGCGCTAGATTCGAAGAAATGACTAATCTTCCTAAGTCTTTCGTTTCTTTTCTTATGGATGGCTATTTTGACATAGCAGCTTCAATAAAAGAGCATTATAAGTCTGAAGACGGGACAATAAAGTTTTTACTTGAGCTTACTGACGGGTCGCTAATAGAGAGCGTTCTTATGAGCTACAGCTACGGATACACTCTTTGCGTTTCTTCGCAGGTGGGATGCAGAATGGGCTGCAAGTTCTGTGCGTCAGGTCTAGACGGGCTTTGCAGGAACCTAAGTGCAGGTGAAATGCTTAGCGAGGTAATTGCTGCAAATAGGTTTATAAAAGAAAACTTAATCAGCGAAGGAAAAGTAGGCAATGTCGTTATTATGGGTAGCGGCGAGCCGCTAGATAATTACGATAACGTTGTTAAATTCATAAAAATGCTGTCTAGCGATCTACAGATTGGGCAGCGCTCAGTATCTCTATCTACGTGCGGGCTATGCGATAAAATAAAAATGCTGCCAGATAGCGGAATCTCGGCAACACTATGCATTTCTCTGCACTCTCCGTTCGATGAGGTAAGAAAAACCATTATGCCGGTAGCTAATGCTTACGCAGTGGAGAGCATTATGGAAGCGGCAAAGTACTACTTTACAAAGACAGGAAGAAGAATTATCATAGAATATGCGATGATGAAGGGGGTAAATACCTCTAAAAAAGACGTCGAAAGATTAAAAGAGCTTACTAACGGGTTTGCCTGTCACATCAATCTAATTCCGCTTAATGATACGGGTGCGTCACTAAAAGGCGTAAATAAAAAAGAAGCGTATTCTTTTTTGAATCTAGTTAAACAGGCGGGGCTCTCTGCAACGGTTAGAAGGTCGCTTGGACAGGACATAGCCGGAGCATGCGGACAGCTTAAAAGGAGATATAATGATGAAAACAAATAAAATGGTTTCTGCATCAATACTTAGCGCAGATTTTTCTAAGATGGGAGAAGAGGCGCAAAGAATGGAAAAAGCCGGCACCGACTGGCTGCACTGCGATGTAATGGACGGAAGTTTTGTTACTAACATTACCTTCGGCTTTAAAATGCTTTCAGACCTGAAAAAATGGTGCAAACTGCCTTTTGACGTTCATCTTATGATTGTTAAGCCCGAGCGCTATCTAGAAAGATTTATTGAAGCCGGAGCGGACCTTCTTTCCTTCCATATAGAAGCGGTTTCTGACCCGAGGCCTTATCTAAATCTAATTCGCTCTAAAGGCGTTAAAAGCGGTCTAGCAATTAGCCCTGACACTCCTATGGAAAAGATTTTTGATTATCTTGACTTGTGTGATTTTGTAATCGTTATGGGCGTTTATCCCGGGTACGGGGCGCAAGGGTACATACCTGCAACTTCCGGCCGGATCGCTCAGCTTAGAAAAGAGATTGATAAAAGAGGGCTAAGCACTCTCATAGAAATAGACGGAGGAGTAAACTTAAAAACCGCTCCCGAAATTTTTGAGAGCGGAGCGGACGTGCTTGTTAGCGGAAGCGCTCTGTTTAACGCAGCCGAGCCAGATAAATTTATTAAAGAACTTAAAAACTGCTAAAACTAAAAATACCGGCAAACCAACTTGCCGGTATTTTCATAACAATCATATTAAAAAATTATGCTTCTTTATTCATTGTTCTTTTGCAACGTGTACATACATATGCGTTCACGGGTTTTCCGTCAACTTCAAGCTTAGTCTTATGTACATTTGCACTGAATGATCTGACGGTATGTCTGTTTGAGTGGCTCACATTTTTACCTGCCGTTCTACCTTTGCCGCAAATGGCACAAACTTTACTCATTTCAATCGCCTCCGTTCATCTCGAATTACTTGTAGAATTTTATCATTAAAATGATTTAAAAGCAACTATTTTTAAGTGAAAATAATTGTGATTAAAGGCGAAATGTGATAGCTTTTGTTAAATTTTGATAAATTAATCATATAGGAAAGAAAAAAGGTTGCTTTTTATTGATATTTGAATTAAACTTATCACGCTTGGAATTTTGCGTTCAAGCAGGATGGTATTTATTTTTAGATTAGGGGAGAGCATATAATTTTGGAGGATATTATCATATGGTAATAAAAAGCATAAATGGCGCCATGCTTAGAAAGATGATTTTAAACGGTGCCAAGCTTCTAGACTCTAACAAGCAACATGTCGATTCGCTAAATGTATTTCCCGTTCCTGATGGGGATACAGGAACAAATATGTCATTGACATTTGTTTCTGCAGCAAAAGAAATTACAAGTTGTCCTAATAACAACATAGATATGCTTTGCGAATGCATAGCTCGTGGAGCCCTTAGGGGAGCAAGGGGAAATAGCGGAGTTATCTCAAGTCAGATTCTCAAAGGAATGTGCAACGAACTCTGCAAATGTGAAGGAAAAATTACTCTTAAAGAATTTGCCCAGTCTCTTGTGACTGGTTCGGAAATAGCATATAAGGCAGTAACAAAACCGCAGGAGGGAACAATCCTTACGGTTATTCGTTGCATGAGCGAAGCTGGTATTAAGTTCGCAAAACGTTCTCAGGACTTTTCTGATTTCTTCAAAACCGTTCTTAAAGTCGGTGAAGAGACATTAAAGAAAACTCCCGAGATGCTTCCTGTTCTTAAAAAGGCAGGCGTAGTTGACGCGGGCGGAAGGGGACTCTTAATCGTGTTCCAGGGCTTCTATGACAGCTTGACCGGAAAGGAAGATGTTAACCTCGAATTCGATGACAGCATAAAGAAGGTTTCCGAAGGCAAGACAAATAACTACGAGCAGTTCCACGTAAATCTTAACGAGCTTTCTGATATCGAGTTTGCATATTGCACAGAGTTCTTTGTTATAAATCTTGTTGAGGGACTTAACGATAACGACATAGATAACTTCAGAAATAATCTTATGTCAATCGGCGACTGCGTTCTTGTTATAAATGACTCTGAGCTTATAAAAGTTCACGTTCATACAAACAATCCAGGCAAGGCACTTTCTTATGCAATCGAGCTCGGCGAACTTGATAAGATCAAGATCGAGAATATGCTTGAGCAAAATAGAGCGCTTGCTAGATACGAAAAGGAAGATTTAAAACCTTACGGAATGGTTTCTGTTTGCTCAGGAAACGGTATTGCCGAAATCTTCAAAGAGCTTACTGTCGATGAAATTGTTGAAGGTGGTCAGACAATGAATCCGAGTGCCGAAGACATTGCAAACGCATGCGACAGAGTTTATGCAGAAAACGTTTTCGTTTTCCCGAACAATAAGAACATTATTCTCGCTGCTAACCAGGCAAAAGAGATAAGCAAGAGAAATGTAATAGTAATTCCCACAACTAACGTGCCTCAGGGCTTTAGCGCAGTTTTAGGATTCAACCCTTCAGAAAATGTTGAAACCAATACCGAGATGATGACTGAAGTTATCAAGAG
>JAGCYK010000118.1 GCA_017960845.1 Clostridia bacterium
ATAGCCATATTTAGAATACAGCGAGCGTAAACCAAATATTATTCTGTCATTGAAATCAAACACATTGTCTGCCAAATTCATTTTGACTTTTCCTCCAAGTTCTTAATAACCAGTTCATATCCCCCGCTACCGTAATTAAGACATCTACTCACTCTGCTTATAGTGGCGGTGCTGACATTAACCTTCTTTTGAATATCTCCGTAGCTGTCACCCTTAGCCAGCATTTCCGCAGTAGCCAGTCTTTGTGACATATCCAAAACTTCTTTTATGGTGCAGACATCCTCAAAAAAGAGATAGCACTCCTCGACGCTGTTCAGACTAAGCAGTCCTAAAAACAAACGATCCGTTTCTTCACTGTGTGGCAGGCCCATATTCAAACACTCCTTCTTTATTGCATTATCACTTTATCACTTTACTGCGGTAAAGTCAAACGAAAAAAATCGTTTTTTTAAAATTTTTTCATAAAAAAACCAAAGCACTTACTTCTTTAAATGCTTTGGCATATTTATTAATGAATTATTCTATTTAAGCTAGATTATCTTCTGCCCCAGCCGCCTCCGCCTGATGACTGGCCGATTGATGACAGTATGCTTGATACGGTAACCGAACCTAAAGTGGTATTACCTGCTTTAACTGTATATGTCTCTCCTTTTTTAATATCCGGCGAGCTCATAATAATGCTTTGGCAGGCTTTTTCGGTAGTCTCTGACATTATTTCTTTTCCACTCTTATCCGTTAAAGTAATCTTTGTTCTTGCAGAAACCGAAGACGAAGCTCTGACAACAAGAACATACTGCTTTGAGTTGGACGAAGGAGTTTCCACCATTCCGGCCGAGCCGCATGCAAATATGCTTCCCCCGTCAAGAAGAATTCCCTTATCTGCGTCAAGTGCTGCGTCCATTCCGCTGGTCGGGCCCTGAACCACGATGTTTCCTCCGGTAATCTGCATGCTTCCGTTTGAATCGATTCCGTCGCCCGTAGAGCTAACATAGATATCCCCGCCGGTTATAATAATGTGCTCTGTAATTGCGGGGTCATCGTTTGCTGCATTGATTCCGTCATCGCTTGCGTTTACTGTAATAGTTCCGCCGTTAATCTCTACGTAAGTGCCTTCTATTCCTTCGTAAGAACTTTGTATTTCAACCGTTCCGCCGTTAATTTTGGTTAGATTGTCCGCAGTAATAGCGTCGTCAATCGTATTTATTACGAAGGTTCCGCCGTTAATTGCTATATCACCGCTGTTTGCATGAATCGCGTCGTCCGATGAGTTTATTTTAAACGATCCGTTTTGGATCTTTATATTGTAATCTCCGTTTGTGATGGCAACTATCCTAGTAACATTGTTTTCTGTTACTTCGTATTCAAGCTCGCCTACTTTAATGCCCTTGCAGCCTTGTTTAAATGAATAAAGCCTACTGATTCCATAGCGGTTTATCTCATCCGAAGCAACTTTTGAGTAAGTTGTGCCGCTTAGCGTCCAGCGATAATCGTCATCGGTTAGTCCATATTCGTTTTTGTTTGCAGTAGAATAACTAACCCACTCTCCCTCTGTGGTTATATTATAAGTGCCTCTATCTATGAATACATATGTATCGGCCTGGATTCCGTCGCCTTTTGTTACGGCATTATATACTACGTTTTCAAGGAAGACATATCCGTCGCTCATGGTAAATGCATAGACCGTATTACCGCTTTCGTCCTTTGTTTTATAATCGCTGCTTTCGGCCTGAATCCCGTCTTTTCCAGAGCTAGTAACCGTTATTTTGCAGTTTTTAGCAGAAACGGACTGTGCGGTCAGGCCATGGCTGGCAGATTTAACAGTTATATCCGAATCAACTATTTGCAGTGTTCCGCTTGCCTTGATTGCACTCTTGCTGTCTGACGTTATACTAAGCTTTCCTGTTCCGTTTATAGATAAATTGCCTTTAAAGTGCACGGCATTTACGTCATCACCTGCGTTTCTTATAGTATTAGTAGTTCCTGCAACTACGGTTATAATGGTTGTTATATTGTTATCGCTATACAGCGCTTTGCCCGATTCGCAGTTTATATTTGCATTATTTAAAAACAAATGAACTTCGCTTCCTTTCTTAGCGCTCACCTGCACTCCATTCGGATAATTTCCGCTAAGTGTATAATCTCCATCAGCGCTTATAACCAAATCCGCGGGAGCCTGAGTGCTTCCGCTTGAATCGGTATCGCCGGACAAATCCGAAAGAGTTTCGCTGTCTCTTTCAGCTGCCTCTTTTGTCGAAGCATCTAGGCCTGTCGTATCTATTTTTTCTGATTCGGTTCCTATTCCGCCGCCACCAAGATTGTCCCAAACAAATTCACCTTCATCAAAATAACAGGCGCTAAAAAATGCTGTAGCACCTAGAAGAGCAACAGAGATACAGGCTAACACCTTTTTCCATATATTATTCATTTCTCTTCTCCCCTTACGAAAATACTTTATTAAATAATATGGCCTAAACCTTGAATTAACCTTAAAAAATTGTTTTTTATTAGTTATTTTGAAAAAATCTACCTTTTAAAGCTAAAGAATAGGAATATGCATCCTACGGTCATAACGCCGCCTACTATAACCATTATGAGCGGGAAGACTTCAAAGCCTTTTACAAGGAGTCCAAGACCAATAACTAGTACGGCCAGCATAACCGAAGCAAGTAGGCATAGAAGACTAAGCTTAGCGTTTGAAAGTTTTGAATGAGATTTTTTAAGTGAATCCTGTTCGTTTCTAGGATATTGTTTTTTATTGTTTTTCATTTTCCCCTCCTTTATACAGCTAAGACGATTAATACGACAGCCGTAACAATCTGCATCAACAAACTGAAATATATTACGAGTGAAAAATATTTTTTGTCTGTTTTGTGTCTGGCAATTAGTCTTCCGACAAGCGCTCCAATAGAGCCGAAAAATACAGCTAAAAACAAAAGCGTTTTTTCTTTAATTCTTTCTTTTCCCTGAACTGCAAGCTTTTTATCTTTTGAAAAAAGCACTATTGCTGCTAATGAAAAGACAATGGTAAGTGCGATATAAACAAGCAGGATAATTAGATTAGGTGTCATGTGCAGTCTCCTTCCTTTCAAATTGAATCGAATAACGACAAATTGAATATACCATAAAGCCGTTGATTTGAAAATACCGAAAATGAGATTATTACTTAAAAAACATTTATTTA
>JAGCYK010000119.1 GCA_017960845.1 Clostridia bacterium
ACTGCGTCAACTACCGTAGCTGTTTCGACAAGTTCTCCGCGGGCAAGGTTAATGAGGACAGCTCCTTTTTTCATGTTTTTGATGTTCTGAGCGTTAATTGTATTCTTTGTGCTGTCTAAGTAGGGAATGTGGATTGTTACGAAATCCGATACTTTTAGAAGGTCATCTAGATTCTTTGATAGTCTAACGTGGGTATCAAGATGAAGAGCATTTTCTGTTGTAATATAAGGGTCATATCCGACAACTTCCATACCAAGTGCACGTGCAGAGTTAGCTACGAGAGCTCCGATTGCTCCAAGACCGATGACGCCGAGTGTTTTTCCAAGCACTTCTCCGCCTACGAACTGCTTTTTTCCAGATTCAACCTGTTTTGAGTAATCATGTTGACCTTTAAGTGTTGGAGTCCAGTCTGCTCCGCGTATAATCTTTCTTCCGGAAAGGAAAAGGGAAGCTATAACAAGCTCTTTAACTGCATTTGCGTTAGCACCCGGGGTATTGAATACAACGACGCCTTTTTTTGCGTATTCTGCAGAAGGGATATTGTTTGTTCCTGCGCCGGCTCTAGCTACGGCAACTACGCTTTCGGGAAGGTTATAATCATGCATAGAGAATGAACGTACGATAATTCCGTCCGGGTTAGGACAATCTGTAGAAAGAGCATAGTCTCCGGTTAGAAGAACAGATGCCTTCTTGCTTATATTGTTAAGTGCTAAGATATTTTTCATTGTTTTATCCTTATTTGTTTTCTATTTCGAATTTCTTCATGAACTCTACGAGTTTTTCTACGCCTTCAACCGGCATAGCATTGTATATGCTTGCTCTCATTCCGCCTACGAGGCGATGGCCTTTGATGGAAACGAATCCGGCTTTTGCTGCTTCGGATACGAATTTCGCATCAAGTTCGGGGCTGGGGGATACGAAAGGAACGTTCATTATGGAGCGGCTTTCCTTTTCCACGCCGTTTGAATAGAAAGAGCTGTTATCTATATAGTCATAGAGGAGATTTGCCTTCATAACGTCTATATCATGCATTGCCTTTATTCCGCCGTTATCTTTAAGATACTGGAACACTTCCATAGCAACATAAGTTGACCAGCAGGGAGGAGTGTTATATAAACTCTTTTCTTTGATCTGAGTTTCCCATTTAAGCATGGTGGGGCAAATCGGCTGATATTTATCTTGAAGGTCTTTTCTAACAATTACAATAGTTACTCCGGCAGGAGCGATGTTCTTCTGAGCGCCGGCATAAATAACTCCGAACTTGCTAACGTCTATTTCTTCACTCAAAATGCAAGAACTCATGTCAGCAACAAGTGGAATATCTCCGGTGTCGGGAATGTATGAATAATGCGAACCGAATATAGTGTTGTTGAAGCAGATATGCACATAGTCCGCATCCTCTCTAAAGTCTTTTCTATTTACCTTAGGAATGTATGTGTAATTTTTATCCGAACTGTCTGCTACGCAGCGCGCATCAGTATACTTTCCAGCTTCTTTGAATGCCTTTTTAGCGAAGTTACCGGTAACGATATAGTCTGCCTTTCTATTTACGCAGATGTTAAGCGGAATTGCTTCAAATTGAGTGGACGCTCCGCCTTGAACGAAAATGATGTCATAGTTATCGGGAACTGAAAGAAGTTCTCTTAAAAGGCTCTCTGCCTTGTCGTTAATCTCCTGATAGGGCTTAGAGCGATGGCTCATTTCCATTACGCTCATTCCAGTGCCGTTATAGTCCGTAAGTCCAGCTTGAACTTTCTCCAAAACAGGAAGCGGAAGCATTGACGGTCCGGCTGAAAAATTAAATACTCTGCTCATCCTTTAGTACTCCTTTTTCTTAGATAAACAAATTGTTGATTTCCAAAGAATTATACACCTTTTTTCAAATTCAAAGCAACTTTTTGACTCGGCATTTATTAGTGATAAATCCTAAACATATCTTTTATATACTAATAAAAGAGGCGCCTCTATTAAAGAAGCGCCAAATATGTTTGTTAAGAATAATTTAGTTAAAGTAGAAGGCTATGCGTCCGGCTCGCTTACAGTCTCTTCCGGCTCACTTATAATCTGGCTAGCCGTATTTTTGCCGAGCAGCCCTTTATTGTCTAGAATTCTAAATACAATTATTACTATTGCAAGAAGAATTGCGCCAGAAGCAAGGGTAACTAGAACCGTAAAGCCATATCCTATTTCAAGTGCGCTAACTAGGCCGGAAATCAGGTATGAAACAAAGCACACGACCGCGACAATTGAGGCATACGGCATTTGCGTTCGAACGTGGTCTATATGGTTACACTGAGCTCCAGACGATGCCATAATGGTCGTATCAGAAATAGGTGAAACGTGGTCTCCGTAAACAGCTCCGGCAAGAGTAGCGCTCATTGATAGATAAAGAAGAGCATCATTTCCGTTGCCTAAGATGCAAAGAGCTATAGGAATGAGGGTTCCGAAAGTTCCCCAGCTTGTTCCTGTTGCAAAGCTTATTCCGCAGGCAAGAAGGAAGAATATAGCGGGAAGTATTCCAAATGCCATTGTAGTGTTAACTGTACCGGTATCAGCATCGTAGCCGAACATTTCTCTAATGAATGCTCTCGCATCAAGCGAATTATCTTGGCCTTTTGCACCCATAATGTAGCAAAGCGTCCATGCAAAGGCGAGAATTAGAATAGCCGGAACCATAGACTTAAAGCCTTCAGTAATGCTCTTCATTGATTCGCTGAATGAAAGTACTTTAGCAATCATATAGTAGGCAAGAGTAATAAGCAGGGCTATAATTGAACCCATCGCAAGTGAACTACCAGCATCACAGTTACTAAACGCTTCTAAAATGTTTCCCGATTGAGGCGTTAAAGTGAGAATGCCTGCATCCCAGTCAAAGAAGAAGCCGTTGTAGATCATAGCCCCTACGCAGCAAACAATAAGCGTAACAATGGGGAAGACCATATTTATGATTTTTCCGTTCTTTATAGTGTCAAGCTGAATATCTTCTGTGGGCAAATCAAACTCACCAGCATAAAGGTCGCCGCTTTCTGCCGCCGTTTCGTTCTTTCGCATCTTAAACAAATCTATCTTTAGCACTGCAAAGGCAATCATCATACCGAGCGTAAGCAAAGCATAAAGGTTTAAAGGGATTGTTTTTATGAAATCCATAAGTCCGTCGCTTCCTTCAATGAATCCGCTTACTGCCGCTGCCCAGCTTGAAATGGGCGCGATGATGCACACGGGAGCTGCCGTAGAGTCTATAAGATAGGCGAGCTTGGCGTGAGATATTTTAAACTTGTCAGTAACGGGGCGCATTGCACTTCCAACAGTAAGACAGTTGAAATAGTCATCAACGAAAATAAGTGCGCCGAGCGCAATAGTAGAAAGCTGAGCGCCCGTTTTTGTCTTTATCTTGGACGTAGCCCATTCTCCGTATGCCTGAGAACCTCCGGATTTGACCATTAAGATAGCGAATATTCCGAGGACAACTAAGAAAATGAGAATTCCTCCGTTTTCACCCAGCTGGTTTGCCATGGTAATAAACATATTTCCAAAGGCTTCAACTGGATTTCCGTTTGCTATGAACATAGCGCCTACGAAAATACCGCAAAACAGGGATAGATAAACCTGTTTTGTTAGCAGCGCTAGCACGATAGCTACGATAGCGGGCACAAATGCCCAAAAAGTACCGGCCATATTTTTCCTCCTTCATCATGTTATTAAATAGAGCCCCTGCGGTGAAGGCACAAACGCTCAACAAAAAAGATGGGCGATAGCTCCCGCGCCGCATAAAAATGGTGACATTGTAATAGCGTATTCCACTACTATACCAACCCGTTTTAGCACCTAAATTGCCGAGATTTAAGCAGCCTTAACGGATTTCGGCGACTTTTCCTTTCATGCTTTTCAAGGCAAACGCAAAAATGAAAATAGTACTCATAAAAGCCGCATCTCTATCTACTAATTAAAGTTTATCAAAGGTGGCATATGCTGTCAATATGCCCTTAAAAAAAACTGGATGCGCTATGACTAGATAAATCAGGACTATTTAGAAAAAAGAAGCGCCGTGCAAGCGGAATAAGAGTTGACAAAAAAACCGGTAGGGCTTTATTATTACAAAAGCAAAAATAAACAAAAAGGATATAACAAAGATGAAAGAAGTTTATGAGTTTTTAAAGAAATGCGGCACGTATTATCTTGCAACAATAGATGGAAAGTATCCAAGGGTTCGTCCGTTTGGAACAATCGATATTTTCGAAGGGAAACTATATTTTCAAACTGGAAAAGCAAAAAAAGTATCTTCGCAGATAAAAGAGAATCCTTATGTTGAAATCTGCGCTTTTTCTGACGGAAACTGGCTGAGAGTAAGCGGGGAAGCCGTCTTAGATGATAATATTGAGGCGCAAAAGCATATGCTTGATCAGTATCCTTCTCTTAAGGCAATGTACGCTCCGGGAGATGGCAACACAGAAGTGTTTTATTTAAAAAATGCTAGGGCAGAATTTTGTTCGTTTGTTAGCCCGGCTAAAACCATAGAGTTTTAATAGGGGGACTAACTAAAGGATGTCTTGGTTTTTCTTTGCGCTGATTTGTATTCTTGGATGGGGCTTTGCCGATTTATTCTATAAAAAAGGAACTGACGAAACCGACAAAATGTCACATCTGAAAATTGCCGTTTGGGTGGGAATCACTATGGGAGTCGTTTCTCTAGTGCTTATTCCTTTTTCCGAAAGCCAGATGGATTTTGTTTCTCTTTTTGTTAACGCCGGCAAATACTCTCCCGCGTCTTTAGCATATATTCTATCTATGGTTATAGGGTATGCGGGGCTTAGGTATATTGAGCTTTCCATTATAAGCCCGGTTCAAAATTCTTCCGGGGCTCTATCTATGATAGCAATGGTTGTATTCTTTGCCATTGCCGGACAGGGAGACACTCTAGCTGAAACATTCGGCGTGCTGGATATTATAGGTACGTCCATAATAATCGTTGGTGTCATCGCTCTAGCTGTAGTAGAGCAGAGAATCTCGAAAGAGGAAATTAAGCCAGAACTAGCCGCGGAAACCAAAAAGTACAGGTTCGGTGCACTTGCACTTCTTTTCCCGATTCTTTACTGCGTTTTTGATACTATAGGTACAGCAGCGGATGGAATAATCCTCGATGAAGAAGTTGGACTTGGACTAGGTGAGATAGACGTTCTAATCTTATACGGACTAACGTTCTTAGTGGCGGGACTAGGCTGCTGGATATTTATGCTAATAAAAAACAAAAAGCCGTATAACCCGTTCAACCTAAAAAAAGAATGGCCCAAAGCGACAGCTTCGGTTTGCGAAGAGTTCGGGCAGATTTTCTATGTATATGCTATGGCTGCAAATCCGGTGCTTGCAGCTCCGCTTGTGTCAGCATACTGTATCGTTTCAGTGCTTCTTTCTAGAATAATCATTAAAGAAAAACTAAAACTATCCCAGTACATTTGTATTGCTGCAGTTATTGCGGGAATAATTCTTCTTGGAATTTCAGAAGGACTCGCTGAGATTTAAAAGCATAGAGTCAAATCTAACTAAAAAAGAAAAATAGGCAGTAAGCATAAATAGCTAGTACCGTCTATTTTATATCTACTAATTATTATTTCTTTTCCAGCTCGTACCCGTCTTTTGAGTCTTTTACCATATAGCCGAGTTCACTAAGTTTGTTTCTGAGCTCGTCGCTCTTTGCCCAGTTCTTTTCTTTTCTGGCCGCTAGACGCTCCTCAGCAATCGCTTTAACTTCTTCTGGAATGGTGAGCTCGCTGCTTTCGTCTTTGTCTAGAGAAAGTCCCAGCACTTTATCCGCCCAAATAACGGCTTCGTAAATGTTTTTTGCAGGGGGATTCTTTAAAAGCATCCATAAATGTCCAAGCCCGAGCGGAATATTAAGATAGTCATTTACTGCATTAAGAAAGTTTTCTTTGAATTCGCTTATTATCTTTTCGTCCGCCTGTTGGCTGGAGGCCTTGCTTTCATCTACCAGGGCTTTTAGCCTTGAGTAGGCGATTTTAGCAGATTCCATTCCTTCAAAAGTGAAATTAAGTTTTTTGCGGTAATGGGTATTTAGACAAAAATATCTAAAAGACATAGGGGAGTAGCCCTTTTCTTCAAGTTCATCGAGCGTGTAGGTATTGCCAAGGCTTTTACTCATTTTCTTTCCGTCTACCTGCATGAACTCCACGTGCATCCAGTAATTAACGGCAGGGTGGCCTAAAAGAGCTTCCGACTGCGCAATTTCGTTTTCGTGGTGGATGGGAATGTGATCAACACCGCCCGTATGGATATCAAAAGTATCGCCTAGGTATTTTCTTCCCATAGCAGAGCATTCTATATGCCAGCCAGGGTAGCTTCGTCCCCAAGGTGAGTCCCATTGCATTATGTGCTCTTTAGGTGCTTTTTTCCAAAGCGCAAAATCAGCAGGCGTATGTTTTTCTGTGTTAACATCAACTCTTGCTCCTGCAATATTGTCATCAAGGTGACTGTTTCCTGAAAGTTTGCCATAAGAGGGGAATTTGGCGATATCGAAGTATATTCCGTCGCTTGTTTCGTATCCGTAGCCTTTTTCAACGAGTCCCTCAACAAAAGAGAGCATCTCGGGGATGTGATCGGTTGCTTTAGCGATAACTTCAGGCCGTTCAATGTTTAGCCGCGCAATGTCCTTTAAAAAAAGGTCAGTGAAATGCTCTGCAATTTCCCAGGGACTTTTCCCGGTTTTTTTTGCAGCTTTTTCCATTTTATCTTCGCCTTCGTCTGCGTCTGAAGTTAGATGTCCTACGTCGGTAATGTTCATTACACCGAGAAGGTTATATCCGTTAAACTTGATTACCCTGCGAAGCGTATCCATAAAAATGTATGCACGCATATTTCCCATATGCGCTCTAGAATAAACTGTCGGTCCGCAAGAATACATCTTGACAAGATTATCGTTAATTGGAATAAGTTCGCCCTTTTTTCTCGTAAGTGTGTTGAACACTATCATTTGTTTTTCTCCTCTAGCATTTGTTCAAGCTTTTTTATGCGTTCTTCAAGTTGCTGTATTTTGTCATTTACGGGGTTAGGGAGGTCTTGATTTAGGTCATCAATTCTCTCTCCGTTTACGCGAACAACTTCTCCAGGGATTCCGACAACGGTTGCATTCGCCGGAACGTCTTTAAGCACTACGCTTCCTGCGCCAATCTTTGCATTTCTGCCGATTGTAATAGGGCCTAAGATTTTGGCTCCGCAGCTAATCATTACTCCGTCTTCAATAGTAGGGTGACGTTTGCCGGTTTCCTTCCCGGTTCCACCTAGCGTTG
>JAGCYK010000120.1 GCA_017960845.1 Clostridia bacterium
TAAAGCCCAGTTTTAAAAGCTGTTTGCGCCCGGCATTAAACGAGTCGTAGTTCCATGAAATACGGCTTTTAACGCCCACATACGACAGCGCCTTGTTCTTGATTGCCGAATAATATTCCTTGACTTCGTCTTCTGCCTGGATGAGACGGGCCATAAAGCTCTTATTGAGCCTTGCAATCATTGCCATACCCTCTTCGTCGAGCGAGCGCACTTCGTAATCCGAAATGTCGCTTAATAGGTCTGTGCTGGATACTTTCATACCATCGCGCCCTGCGTCCGTGACATTGATGACAATGTCTCCTGGAACAGGACTGAATATGGGTACTTCTACAGGCTCCTGCTCGGAGTCCGTTATAATATCTCTGAGGCTCGGGTAGAGCTCTGCTTCTCTTCTTAAGCGCTCTTCTTCTTTGCGCTTTCTCTCTGCTTCCTTTATTTCAAGCTCGCGCATCATTGCGTCCACTTTAAGCGCACGGTCTATAATTTCCCTTATCTTCTTTTCGCCCTTTCCCTTTGCTAAAGGCGGCGCGAGATATTTAACCGGAGTAACGCGAACGTACTCACTCGTGGGGAATATATATTTTTTCTGCTCTACGGCCTTAAGCTCGCGGCGGAATATAGGCTGGGAAATCGTTACATCCTCTTCTTCGAGCGTTTCTTTAGCGCGGGCTATCTCTCTTCTGTATACAGCGTATTGAAGAGCAAGGTTTGCATACAGCCTGTCCATAACCGCTTCGTCAGGCTGCTCGCTGGACTGATGAACCGAAATGCTGTAACCGACCTTTTCGTAGCTTTGTATGTAGTCCCACAGCTCTAGGCAGGCCCTAAGGTCCCTGTTTTTAAGAAGCGCGTTGGTTCTCATGATCGGCGGGCGAACGAAAGAATTACCCATCGCCTTTATAAACGACGAGCCCATATATGCCTGAACCACCTGATAGAGCCTTCTGAGCCTTTCTATTTGCTGGCCGGTCGCTTCGTCTCCGCTAGAATATGCGCTTTTTATATGAATTCCGAAATTAATTTCAGCAGAAAGGTCTCCGTCGCTAAAGTCCGCTGAGATATCGAAATCCGTGCCGGACTCTGAGCCTTTTTTTAGAATCTCGCTGTAGCGGCGGTCTATAAAGTAATACAGCCTGTGAATGAGGGTATTTACAAATTTGTTTTCATAAGTAAGCAGCGTTTCTTCGTTGTAGCAATTGAGTATCTTTGTAGGAACGACGTTTCCGTCCTCTACTCCGCTAATGTACTCAACGTGCTGGGCTAAGTCTCTTATGGATTTGTTCGTTATGTTGTGAGATAGCTCAATCGGCTTAATCTCTTCAATTTCCACTAGGTACCTTCCGGGAGAACGTATAACGTTATCTAAGGAGACAATGCTAAGCTCGATAGCGTCCATCCATTCGGACTCTATCGTTTTGCGAACGTCTTTACGCATGGAGCTTACCTTTATCTTGCCGCTCCTTAAAGTGTCTCTAAGCTTGGCGAAAAACGGCTCCTCTTCCATGAGGTCCGTGCAAGCATCGTATAATACTCTTGCCGCTTTATCGCTCTCTTTGAAACTTGGCATTATATCTCCTTAAAAGTCCTGCTTCTAGCTAGAAGGATTAATACATCTTACGAAGACGCTTTAGGTATGCAATACACTCTACCATTGCGCCCTTACCGAACTGATTATCCAGCTGCTCTATAAACGGATCGATTTCGTCGCGGATAAGCGATAAGTTCAATCCTTCGAATTTGCGGATTACCTTCGTAGCAAGAAGATAGTCCACACCTTCCGTTTCAGATCCGCCGCATGCTACGTATACAGGCAAGAACATTCCAAGCTGCTTTAAGATACGGTTACCAAAAGCAACTCTAAAGTGTGCTATAACGTAGTCATCAAGGATGGCTATTTTCTTAAGAACTTCCTCGGATATGGGAGATTTCTCTATTGCCTCTTTATACAGCCGGGCTATATCGCTGTAGCAGATTCTAGTCGGCGAAGTAAGCGGACAATTAAAAGGAATACCCTTGTTATCTAGGTTTATGGTAAACGCACGGTCGTAAACCTTATCTGAGATAGCGAAAGTGGAGTCGTCGTTGTTTGCCGTTCCGACATACCAGACGTTCTCTGGAATTCTAAGGTTACCGTCAACGAGATGTTTAGGGTCATCAGGCCAAGCAGCTGGAACGAGAGAAAGTTTCCACTCTGCAGGGTCCGGCATCTCGAGGATGGATAGAAGCTCAGCGAAATAATATTCGACACGCGCGATATTCATCTCGTCAAGTACTATTACGTTGATGTCGTCATTGTACGAAGCATCATATATTCTTCTTAAAAATTCGGTTTCATTGAATCTCTTGGTAAATTCGTTGAAGTAACCGAACATTTCGGCACGGTCTCGCCAGGACGGCTGAACCGAGCAGATGGTTGCATCGTTCATCAGGAATTTTCCGAATGCGTAAGGAAGCGACGTTTTACCTGTTCCGGATATACCTTGTAGGAGGATCATTTTTGTCGAGGCAAATCCGGCGATTAGGAGTCTAATTGTTTTACGCTCGTAGTAGAGGTGCATTACAGAGCAAGCAAAGTTTCTGAACTCTTCGCAAACTTCTTTAAGCGTTATGTTATGACGATATGTCGGAGGCTGATAGAATACATATTTCTCATCAACAGTAGAAAGACGATAAAATCTTCCTGTTTTACCGGCAATAGGCACGGGAGCGATTGAACTGGTTTCTGCGTTTTCCTCTCCCCCGCTTTCCTCTAGGTCCTCACTGAGCCGTCCTGACATATCTTCTGTAGCAAGTTCTTCGGACTCTGAATCAGAGAATTCCTTTTTAACGCTCTTTATGATTTCATCCATAGCCTCGCCCGGTATAGCGTTCTGCACGCCTGTCAGTGCGAGAAGTCTTTCCTTTTCATTATTGAGCCTTGCAACGTCTTTATGTAGGTCAGATAGCTCTCTAAGCAAATCTTCGTTTGAAACAACGGCTCTGTGATAACGAACGTACTTTCTAATGCCGAGAATTGCTAGGTATACTAGACCAGTGAATATGGCAAGCGCTAAGATAACCACTAGAATGGACAGTATCCACTCTATTGGCGAAAACTCGCTGCCGTATTTATCGAACATTGCGCTGTATCCGGCGATATTGAAGATGTTCGCAATACCTATACCGAAATTGCGAATGATATGCCAGAATCCATCAATAAGGAATTGCTGCGTAAAGGTTCTAAACCAAGAAATAAAATATTCCAATTTGTCCTCCTATAATATGCGAGGTGCATAATATAAACAAAAACGTGAAAGATATCCATCTAGGGGGCGCATCTTTCACGTCTAAAGAATCCATAAAACTTTTTGAGTGCTTTTTTACTGCTCTTCTTTTTGTTCACCCGCACTCATGTTGTCGGAATCGGTAGTTTGATGCGATTGAAGGTATTCTTCGATTGCTTTTCTTTTGATTTCATCTTCTTCTTCCTTAGAGAGGCTCGGACTAACGCCTTCTTTGAGCCGCTTTTCAGCTCTGATTGTCGTAATAGTCGATATAAAGGAAATAAGTTCGAAAATGAAAAATACTGCGAGAGGTAAAACTATGACACAAAGGAATCCTACGCTTGAACCTAGAAAGTCTACAACTGCGCCCATGCCGCCGAGCACTGCATCGCCGTCATGCCAAACGCAAACCACGTAGTTCCATTTAACGGGAGCGTCAGGAGTAACGCTCATCTCCCTGTTGTCACCTTGCGTTACGTAATGAATGGAAGCAAGGTTTTCTAGTCCGGGAGTGCTAGGATCGTATCCCTTTCCGGCAACGTCTGTGATTACGTTCTCTGGGATGTCCACCGAATTTTTTAGAACCCTGATGATTCTATGTGATTGAAATTCGTCGATTCCGTCTCCGTTTAGGTCCTTCCTATAAGTTATGACGTCTCCGACTTTAAGCGTCATCTTAACGGGATCCTCGGGCTTTTCAGCAATAATCATGTCGCCCTGGCTGACAGTTGGTTTCATTGAGTCAGACTGAACTGACATCATGCTCTTTCCGAAAACAGACGGAACTCCATCCTGACTGCCTAGAGACGCACTGAGTGAAATGATCGTCACTATAAGGGCAAAGGCAACAAACAGCCAAATAATCACGTTAAGGACGATTTTCCAAGTTTTGTTCATAAATAACCTCTCAATTATTAGCAAAAGCATCGACTTCTCGCCAATACTACCTAAATGTCATTATAACATACTTTTCAAACATTTCCACAAGTTTTTTATAAATAAATAACTATTTTTTGCGAAAAAGTGAAAAAAATACGCTAGTATTGGCTTTTTCAAGGCTGTTAAGAATAATCATCCTTTTTTTTGCCGGTTTTTAGAATTAGTTACAAAATAAAAAAAGCCGGCTGCAACACTATGCAACTGGCTGCCAATCGTTTCCATTAGGCCCTATAGCTTTGCGCCGCTACGTTTCCATAGCTTTGCCCTTTAATTTATGTTCATTTGTAATTATATGCGCTTGGGAAAGCTTTGTCAATACAAAAAAACAAAAAAATAGCAAAAAAACGCAACCCATGTCGCGTTTTTCGTTATTTTTACACATTTATTTAGTGTTTTTTATTAATATGCATTAAGCGATTTCGCTACCTGTATTGGCTTTTATGAGTTCTTTTATCCTTTCATCCTGATGATAAGAGTTTGTTAGGCCTAGCATAAAAAACAGATAGCATGTCGTAATTGTCATCCCTACTCCGACAAACGCAGACAGTGCATACGTCGCAGCTGCGACTCCTGCTATAAGGACGGCCGGGGTAAGCTTTTTTAGATTTCTCATCGACCTAACTAGTAGCCAGACTAAAGCAGTAATATACACAATGCCCGCTAGAATGCCGCAATTGGCCATTAATTGAAGATATTCGTTATGTGGCATTTCTACACTACTTAGACCATAGCGCGTTATTATGAGGTGTACGTTGTCCGTTCCGCAGCCTAGAATAGGATAGTCCATGATTACTTTAATTGTAGCTACCCATATCTGAAATCTATTGCTTCCGCCGTTTACGTCGGATATAGCGTCGCCTATATCTCCTTCTGAAATGCCCTTGCCGATAGCTGAGAATATATTGACTATTTCGCCTAGAGTCTTACCCACTTCTTTTAGCATAGCGCCTTCGTTAATGAAGATACTTAAAATGATAAGCACTGCTATAGGGAAAACTGCAGGCCAAGAGAACTTAATGCCCTTTCGGATTATATAGAATATAACGGCTAGGATCATACCTGCAATTGCTGCTAGATACGGGCCGAATGAACCGTTTAGAAGAAGGACGAGCGTATTAACGCTGAATATAGTCTCATACAGCACTTTGTAGTACCATTTCTCTGAATCCATATACAGGCTGAATGCTAGCGCCATAGATACGCATAGATAGTATCCATAATGATTTGAGTTAACAAAAGTTCCGCTATATGGAAGAATGCTTCCCCCATTCTCTAAAATGATATGAGTGCCTGTCAGCTCTTTAAGAAGTGTTAAGAGCGCTAGCGCAGCAGAAACCGAAACGAATGTTTTTAATATCCATCTGCGACGGCTTTCATTAGTTAGAATGGAAGCGCATGCAAAGATTCCGGCGTAAGCAAAATATGAAGCAAGGCCTTCGTATCTATATGCGTCACCGTTAAAGGATACATAAATATCCTGAGCGAATAGACTGGATATAAAGGCTAGAACTAGAACGATTGCAAGAAGTCCAGTCCACATATTGCCGAAAAACGTCTTTAAAGCGACTTTGTGACCAAAACAATAGCATTTACAATATAAGTCGATGGCGGCAATAATAAGCCCTAAATAGCCTATAAGACGGATTATAACGGCTTTTGAATAAAAGAGCGCTACTCTTGTGTAAAGAACTGATACGTTTATTATAATGCTGTAGAGTGGCTGAAAGCAGAGTAATAGAAGTAGAAAGAAAGCAAACATCTCCGTATTTATAACAGATAGCTTTTTATATATTAGGGTTTTTATGCTTAAATATTTTTCTTCCATTTTTTCTATTCTCCACTTTATTTATCTTTTTAATAATATCATTATCTAAAAAAGCATACAACATAATTTTTTGTAGAATTATTGTTTAGCTTTAAAAAGAAGAATGGCGATGCGTCTTTATGATTCGCACCGCCATTTGTCTCAGTATAACTTGAGGTGATTGTATATTCTTTATACCGCTTCTCTGTATGTTTGCCAGGTAAGGTCTATTGAAATTGTCTGGCCTGCTATTTCATTCAAGCAATCAGGGTGCTGGCCTTCAATCCAAATCCTTATAACAATAGTGGAATAAACTCCTCCGGTCGGCTCCAAAGAAAAGCAAGCTTCCTCAGGACTAGATATTGTTTCAACGGCTTTTCCAGCAGGGTCAGTAGCAGCTAATTCAGCTCCGCTAGAACCTACTGATTCAACAGGATAAACTGTTGTGTTGTCGCTCTTAAATATCTTAGCATCGCTTTCCGTGAAAGTCTTTTCACTTTGTAGTTTGAATCCTTTCTCCGAATTAGCATCAGCCACTACCAATCCAGTTCCACTAAGTCCGTCAGCTCCTACTACTAAGTCGCTTTGAGCGACCGAAAGCTGGGAAACGGATATTCTGCAAGAATTGGCAAGTTTTTGTGCTTTAGCCTGATCGTAAATTGATGCGGACTCTGCAGCGCTGACATTTATACTGAAATCTGCCAAATACATATACAGCGTATTAATATCTGCTTCTTGTGTAGCTCTTATATAAAGAGGCATTATGAAGAAATATGCTGTATTCTCCCCGTCCATACGGCCATTTACTGACTTAAAATTCAGATCCGTTCCGTCAGAGGATATTCCTCCGGAGAGAGCTAATCCTTGGGTATTTGATAGAGCAAAGAAGTCTTTCCCATTAGTTGTCGACGCAGGAGTATAATTGAATACTTCACTAGTCGCACTTGCGGTTCCGTTGCTCCACTCAACCAAATCTGAAGATATTTGAGTATTTGCAGGTGCAGTGGTCTTTATATCTATTCCCGTCGCTGCTACCTCTCTGTTCATAGAAAACCAAGCAAAAGTTGCGGTAGAAACAATCACCAGGGATAATAGGACGGCTAACATAGCTGGTATTATCTTTCTTCCAGTGTTTGTTTTCATCAATCAAACTCTCCTCTTTCTATATTTTTGGATTATACAACAGGCGTGTCAGAAACTGAGAAGTCCAAATCTACGCTGAATGAACGTCCGGTAGCGGTATTCTTGCAAGCAGGATCCTGACCTTCAATCCAAACAACGATTGTTATATCTTTAACAGCCGCTCCACTTACTTGGAAAAGATTATCTTCATCTTCGGCAATATCGCCATTTACATCGGTTCTAAAGTAGTCAGTGTTCTCTCTCATCGTTACTTTTTTGCTACTGTCAAGATTTGCATATTCGGTTACAGCTTCGATAGTTCCGCCAATAGCCACGTACGATTCAGATTTAGCATTAGCATTAGCATAAATTGCATTAAGTGCTCCATCAACGAAAAGAGCAACACGAACTGCGCCATCAATATCTGTAATCGACTCGCCATTAGATTCAGCTGTACTTGTGTCTGCTATTACTAATTTGCTGAGATAAACATTTACTGCAAGGGCCTGCTCTTCTGAAAGCGTAAGCTTGAAATTGTATTCTGCCCAGTAACCAGTATTGTTTGCCTGGCCAGTGCTGCTAAGCTGTCCAACAGAAGCTGTCGGAAGAAATGCTGTGCTAGCTTCAGCTACGCCACCGGCACCGGAATTGATATAGTTTCCGTCTGTTACTGCATTAAACTGTCCTGTGCTTCCTGTATCTGAACTTGCGGGGAAAAGTTTTCCGTTGATATTCTGTAAATTAATATCAAGCGAATTGCTCCAAGTGCCAGCAGCGCCAGTTTCAGAAATAACAAGGTTTGCAGGGGTAACGGCTGTAAGTGACATACCTGTAACGTTTACAGTCGTGTTCATGGAGAACCACGCAAATGTTGCGGTGGATACCATAATTGCGGATACCAACAGCATCGCAGCTGCAGGAATTAACTTCAAAGCGGTCTTTTTCATTGTTTTTAATCTCCCGTTTTTATTATTTTTTTGCTTTTTTGTATAATCTTCGGTTTCCCGATTATTACCTAACTAATTATTAAGAAACGACTTCAAACTTCATATCGAACTTTATTGTTCCACCGATCATTGAATCCGTTGTGTCGGGGTCATCCCCTTCTATCCAAATTATAACCGTGTAGCGGTCATGCTCACCTTTTGTGAAGTTATCTCTTTTATCTTGCACAACAGTTTGAGCATCTCTAAAGTCTGAAATGTGTGCCGGCAACCTTTCGTCATACATTCCGTATGTTGTATAGTTGCCATTTATGTACAATCTTACTCTTATTCCCTTTTCAAGTCCGTTCGTGCTGTCTAGTATCTTAAGAGTGTATCTGTATGAGAATGTTTCATCTCCATTGTTTTCTACAAAGAATGTATATGCGAAGTAGTTCTCGCCGTTATGCTGTCCGCCATATATCTGGTATGTAATTCCCTCAATGTTGTTTACTCTATCAATTGAGTCTTCGCTTATGTTTGTTACATTGGGGATTGTTTTTGCAGATATTACAGCTGCCGGATCAACAAAGTCGCTGCGCTCATAAAGAGCTAAACTGTATCTTGAGTCTTCGATCGGACCTACTGAGATGGTAAGTGAACCGAAGCGGTCATAAATAGAAGCCGCAAGGAACCCTACAATAAAGAGCATCGCAATCAAAAGAATTACTATTCTCGTTACTTTGGATCTAACCTTATCTGCCGATGCCGCGCCTGACGCGTTTACGACTCTTCTATTTCTAAATGCCATTTATCTCTCCGAAACTTGTTTTAAATCAAACCCAGCGCCTCTTACATAAAATACTGAAGGATAATCGTCAGATATTTCTGTAACTTCGGCAAACCTTTCTCCGTTCCACAGCATTGCTACTGTTTTTAACCCTAAATCCGTTGCCATCTTTGCGAGTGATGTTTCCGCTGTCATCTTGCGGCTCACTGCTTCTGAGAATCTCGGATCGAAGAACACATAATCTACGTTAATTTCTGTTATTCTCAGGAAGGGGAAATATTCTTCTCCGTATCCGGTAATTCCTATCTTTATGCCCTTCTGCCTAGCGGATTTTAAGAGCTTGTCTGCTTTTTCTTTTTCTAAGAAGAGTAAATCCGGTGGAAGTAGGAAACAGATTTTGGATGCGCTTTCTTCATCAAGTGAAAGAATGAATTTTTCGTATTCTTTCTTCGCCGCCGATGCTTCGAAAGCTTTCCAGGGCAACTTAAGAAGGACCGCCGGCAGCTCCCTTGCATTCGCTTTGCATAGCTCGAACAGTTCTTTGATTCTATCAAACTGCCATAACGTGAGCTTTGCTCCGCGAGCACCGCCCGATATCACGGGGGCAATTACGTCTGGATCTAAGGTTCCTTCGTCCGGAGAGTTTATAAACAATTTTGCATAAAACCCTTCGGGCTCCTCTGAACCAGTATCTTCGATCCTAAGTACCGGATACAATTTCCATACAAGTGGTTTAACACCAGCTATAAGATAATCTGAAATTGTTTCCTTTTTAGACGTCCTTGCTTTCTTTTCGGACATGTGCCCTTCTCTGCCTCCATTGTGCTTTTAAATAAAAAAAAGCACAACATCAAAAGAAAATTGTGCAACTGGCTGACTCTTGCGAGTCCCTATTAGCTTTGCGTCACCGCATTGCTGCGGTTTTGCCCTATTCAATTACATTGTCATTTTATCACGATTAAACAATGCTGTCAACAATTATTTTTAAAAAATTAAAAAAATTTGAAAATTTTTCAAAAAATATTGTTTTCTTTTTGAGTTCAATGCTTTATAAGCATTGTCTGCCTCATCTATGCACTAATTATAGCAAAAATAGGCCTTCTAATCAAGCGACTTTAAGCAACTATTTTGACTTTCTATTTATTAAGATGAATTGTGATATATGGTGATGCCCTTTAGGTTCGGTATCTATTTTCGTATGTATTTGTTATGCAGGTGCAAAAGTTTGCCGGGCCTTTACCCTATTTGGATATATAATCGCTTACTCCTCTTAATTATCGCTTAAAATATAGGCAAAAATAAGTGATACATATACATAAAGAGATATTTCGCTTAATTCCGTTTTAAAATAAGCGATTAATTTGTCGCAGATAATTCAGATGGACATTGACAATAATTAAAAATCGTGGTATAATGTTTTGTGTTATAGAACATATAACAAAAATAAAAAGGAGGTGTGTCATGGCGAAAAAGAGTTTCAATGCTCAACAAGATAAGATTGCCTTGGGAAAGGCCATTACAAAACTTCGCACAAGCAAGAATATTTCTTTGCGTCAAATGGCACAAGGTATTAATATACCTCCTTCCAATTTAACATATATAGAAGATGGGAGAAATGTTCCGACAGCAGATGTCTATTCGAGAGTCATTGATTATTTGAAACCGACCAACAAAATTCAAACACAAATGGATGATTTATACATGAAGATAAGGCATGCCCCACCCCCTGATGTCTGCAACATTTTGATAGAGAACAAAGGGCTGGGAGAAAGGATTAAATTGTTGCAAAACCTGTCTTTATCACCCGAACAATTAACTAGTATTGAAGAGCTTTTCGCTTCTTTTAAGAAATAAGGAGAAACGTAAATGAAAACCTACTACATGAAAATACGCGATAAATACATCGATGCTGTTCGGGATGGAGTTAAAAAGCATGAATATCGTCTCGCCTCACCGGAAAGAACTCAAATCCGTATAGGAGACAATATTATATTGTTTTCCAATCAGAATAAAAAAGAATATGTCCGTACAACGGTCAAAGGCAAAACTATTTATAAAGATTGGAAAGAAGCGTTGGAAAAAAATTGGCAAAGTGATTTCAAAGACCTATATTCAACTTTGGATGATGCGCTAATAGAGTGCTATAGATTCTTCACAAAACAAGAGGTCGATGAATACGGCATTATCTCCTTTGATATAGAGCCGTGCTATGTCGATTACTGCTCCACCCCCGTATTGTTGGATACGAATATCTTTATCAAGCGAGAAGGCATCAACAATGTTTCATTCGAAGTAACGACGCTTTTCAATTGGTTCGACAAAAAGAATATTACACGCTACGTTCATGCAAAAAGTAAGGACGAAATAGCTTTATATCAAGACGTCAAGGTAAGAGAAAATCTGCTTTTGAAACTCAATTCTTATAATGAATTGCCGAGTTTTTCTGTTCATACGGATGAAGTCTTTGATAAAGTCGTTTCCCTGTTTGCCGATGATGCAAACGGACGTATCGACAATGCATTGCTAAAAGAAGTGTATAACGATAACGTCGGACTGTTGGTTACTGATGATAATTTGATGCTTCTAAAAGCAGAAATGCTGTATATGCGTGATAAAGTATTGACATCCACGGAGTTATTAGAGAAATTTGAATCCAAGTTCCCGAAAAACATTAATTATAAGATGCTCGCAGTCAAGTTAAAATTGTTTGAAGAAGTAGCTCTGAGCGATTCTTTCTTTGATACGTTGCGCGAGGACTATGGTGGACAGAAGTTTGATCAATGGTTTAAAGGAAAAGGCAAAGAGTCGGCCTATGTTTTCGAAGATAAAAATGGAATTCAAGGATTTCTTTATCTAAAAATAGAATTACCAAATGAAAAAGATTATCTAAAGATTTCACCCATTCTCAGCCCAAAGAAAAGACTAAAGATCGGAACATTCAAAATAAACTCTTCCGGATTTAGACTCGGGGAACGCTTCTTGAAAATCATTTTCGATAATGCGCGTCAAACCAGTGTAGATGAGATTTATGTTACTTTGTTCGAAAACAAACGGCAAGATGTCATTCGCCTTAAATCATTGTTAGAGCAATGGGGTTTTGTAAAGCATGGTTATAAAAACGATAATGGAGAATTGGTTCTCGTGAAGTCAATGCATGCTTATGATGATAGTCTCGAGCCAAAACGCAACTATCCTCTTATCAAAGAAACGGCAAATGCTTTTATTCTTCCAATCAAAGCTGAATACCATACTGACCTGTTCCCTGATAAAATATTGAAAAATGAAAACATGCACCTCTATGAAGAGAACTTGGCGCATCGATATGCAATTGAAAAGATTTATTTGACGGGCGCATTCAACATTAAGGCAAAACAAGGAGATGTGGTACTTATTTATCGAATGAGTGATCAATGGTACAAGAGTTATTCATCGGTTGTGACCGGATTGGCAATTATACAGGATATTATCACAACAAATACGGTCGATGAGTGCATCCGTTTGTGTAAGAATCGTTCGATATTTGATGAACAAAGTATTCGCTCTCTATATGGGCAATACCCCACCATTGTCAAACTGCTGGATTTCGTTTCCTTTAAGAATCCAGTTACGTTGAAACAATTAAGGGAGCTTGGTGTCGTTGATGCTTATTCGGGACCAAGACCATTTACGGCAATAAAAAAAGACCAATATGATGTAATCTATAAAATGGGAATGGAGGAAAAACAATGAAAAAGAAAATTGTTATATCAATAAACCCACAGCATGTAAAAAACATCCTTAGTGGCATCAAGAAGTATGAATACCGCAAAATTGCCGCAAAACACGATGTTTCTTCCATCATTATCTATGAAACGTCTCCTATGAAGCGTGTTGTCGCAGAAGCAGAAATTGTTGAAGTTCTTATGATGTCACCGGAAGAATTGTGGCAACAAACCAAAGATTCATCTGGCATCACAAAGCAGTTCTTTGATAAATACTTCGCTGGACGCGAAGTGGCTTATGCTTACAAGTTGGGTGAAATAAAAGTGTATGCTCAGCCCAAATCACTAATGGACTATGGCATCAAAACGGCGCCACAATCGTTTGTATATATTGTATAAGAAAAAACACTATCTTTTACTCAGCATTATTCTACTCATTAAAGCCGTATATCAATAGAATATTAATCTTATCATGATTAATTATTTTTTGAAGGAAAGAATTATACTGAAACGAGACATTAATTAGTATTACAAAGAGAAAACTCTACTTTTTTCATTATTATCCATGTTTTATGCAAAATTTTGACTTTTTATTTATTATGCCGCACAATCAAAATGTAGAAATACAAAAGGAGAAATAGTCCCTTTGCAAGAACAGTCAAAACCAAAAAGGAAAATCTCTAAAATATTATTTGCCATTTTAGCTTTTGTTTTTGCTCTTTGGTCTATTTTCATTTTAATCACCCAGGAAGTGCTAGCTAGCGCGGAGACTCCGCCTGAAGAATATATTATGGATCTACTTAGCCTTGCTGCAGAGCTTCTGCTAGCATTAGCCGTAATAATTCTTTTCTTTTTAATTGAAAGCCGTCAGTATTTAAAAGTGCGCTTTGGTAGGGCCGCCGGAATAGTAGCTATAATCGCCGGACTAATCCCCTGCCTAGCCAATTTTCCGTTCCTAACGCTATTTAGCGGAGAGCTTGAGTTTAATGATTTATCTGGGCTCCCCTATTTAATCGGATTTTGTTTGGTTATAAGCCTATTTGAAGAATTTGCTTGCCGTGGTTTGTTCCTTTTAGAAATAGCAAAAAGAATCCGCCACACTAAGCTCGGCGTGCTTCTATCTATCCTACTGTCAGGCGCGCTATTTTCACTTTTGCATCTACTAAACTTAAGCGCAGGAGCCCCTCTTACTGACACTCTCTATCAAATGGGGCTAGCTTTTGTAATGGGCTGTATGTTTGCCTTTATAATGCTTCTCACCGGTTCAATCATCTGGCCTGTTCTTCTTCATACTATATATAATATAGGCGGAATGATTGAGGGCACCGAAATTATTACCGGACAGGCCTGGAATAATGAAGCTACCATAATCCTACTCTCTTGTATTTTAGTTGCCATTATAGTTGACACAATTATCTTTATAAAAAAGAAAACGCCTTTCTGCTTATATTTTTAAATAAAAACAGGCTAACGAACACCTTTTCGCTTAGCCTGCTTGCTACATACAATTAAGTTTTATAATCACTGCTGAGTGATCATTGATTTAACTTTCATTAGACGAATCTGGGTAGAACGCTCGTTTTCGTCTAATTTCATCATTATGTATTTGATTGTTTCTTCGTAATTCGGGATAAGGACGTATTCGAGAGCGTTTACGCGGCGCCTGTTCTTTACTATTTCGTCAGCCAGCATATTGCAGCACTTTTCTATCTCGGCAAGCCTAAGTAGTTTTTCCATTATGGCAGATATCTTAATGATTGCTGAGTCAAGCTCTGCGGTAACGGACGAAAAAGCATAAGGAAGTGCGTTTATATCACCTTTTCTTGTAAGAGTTAAAAGAGGAACGTCCACACCCATTATATTCTTAGTAGAGCAATCCATTTCAACCGAAACACTCGGCATCATGAGCGCCTGAGAAAGCGCCGTTTCGTCAGATGAGGCCCTAGCGAGCATGAAGGAATTAAGTGCATCGGCTAAATCGGCCTCGAGATTCTTTCTCATTGCCTTATTCTCTCGCACTATATCCATAAACTGCCTAATCATTTCGTCAGACTTGTCTTTTAGCAGTTTATGTCCTTTGACTGCGGTCTTTAGCTTATCTTTAAGCCTTCGCAGCTCCATTCTCGTGGGATTAACGTTTAATCTCATCTTTGCCTCTATTTATCCTTTATACTCTTCAGTAGGAAGATATTTGTCAATATAGATGTCTTTAATTCTCTTAAGCTCGGCTCTAGGCAGAATCGAAAGCAGTTTCCAGCCAAGGTCAAGCGTCTCTTCGATGCTTCTACCAACGTTAAACGACTGGTTTATATACTTCTTTTCGAATTCTTCAGCAAAACGTGCAAACTTTTTGTCCGTTTCGGTTAGCGCTGCGTCTCCGAGAATCGCTGAGAGCTCTTTAGCCTGCTTTCCTGCAGCGTAAGCTGAGAAAAGCTGGTTCATAGTGTCTGCGTGGTCTTCTCTGGTCTTTCCCTTTCCTATTCCTTTGTCTTTAAGACGAGATAGACTGGGAAGAACGTCTATAGGCGGGTTAAAGCCACGCTTATACAGGTCACGCGATAGTATTATCTGGCCTTCTGTAATATATCCAGTTAGGTCAGGTATAGGATGCGTCTTATCATCTTCAGGCATCGTTAGAATAGGAATCTGAGTAATAGAGCCCTCTTTGCCGCGAATTCTACCTGCGCGTTCATAAAGCGAAGCAAGGTCCGTATACATGTAGCCCGGGTATCCTCTTCTACCTGGAACCTCTTTTCTAGCAGCAGACACTTCTCTTAGAGCCTCTGCATAGTTCGTTATATCCGTCATGATAACTAGAACGTGCATTCCAAGCTCAAACGCTAAATACTCAGCAGCGGTAAGCGCCATTCTAGGCGTGGATATTCTTTCGATAGCAGGGTCAGAAGCAAGATTCATAAATAGCACTGCTCTATCTATTGCGCCCGTTTTACGGAAATCCTGGATAAAGAAGTCAGCTTCTTCGTATGTTATACCCATTGCAGCAAATACAACTGCGAAATTCGACTCGCCTTTTAGCACTTTTGCCTGGCGGGCAATTTGGGCTGCTAGATCAGCGTGAGGAAGACCTGAAGCTGAGAAAACAGGAAGCTTTTGTCCACGAACAAGTGTGTTAAGTCCGTCAATTGCGCTAACGCCCGTTTGAATGAATTCGTCCGGGTAGTCTCTAGCCGCGGGATTAATGGGCTGACCGTTTATATCAATACGCTCGTCCGGAATAATCTCCGGGCCGCCGTCTTTAGGCTTACCCATTCCGTCGAATATTCTTCCGAGCATATCTTTAGAAACGGATAGTTCTATTCCGTGCCCTAAAAATGCTGCCTTTGACGTAGCTATCTTTAGACCTCTTGAAGCTTCGAAAAGCTGAACGAGCGCTTTGTCCTTATTAATCTCAAGCACTTTTCCTTGACGAAGCTCGCCGTTTTCCTGGCGAATCTCTACAAGCTCGTTGTATTTAACGCCTTCAACGCCTTCGACCAGCATCAAAGGGCCAACCACTTCTCTAATTGTGCGATATTCTTTTTTCATGGGTTACACCTCCGATGTTCTAGATAAGCCTGCAATCTGGCTCTTAACATCTTTTAAAAGCGCATCAATTCCGGCTATATCCTTTTCTTCAGTATATTTAGCACGGCCAATCTTCTCTACCGCTTCAAGATGCAATATGTCTTCAACGCTTACGCGCCTGTCTACCGCGTCAAGCGCAGCCTTATAGTAGTCTATAATAAGCCTAAGCATTTTGAACTGTTTTTCAAGTGATGTGTAAGTATCTACTTCGTGGAATGCGTTCTGGTGCAAATAGTCTTCTCTAATGCTCTTAGCGCACTCCATTGTCATTCTGTCTTTAGGAGAAAGCGCGTCCATTCCGACTAAGCTAACGATTTCATTTAACGACGCTTCTTCTTGAAGGATTCTCATTGCCTCGCGCCTATAAACCGGCCAGTCGGGATCGACATGCTCTTCATACCAGCCCTGAAGTCTATCCGAATAGAGCGAGTAAGAAGTAAGCCAGTCTATTGCAGGGAAATGACGCCTGTAAGCCAGTGCGCTGGATAGTCCCCAGAACACCTTTATAATCCTAAGCGTTGCCTGAGAAACCGGCTCTGACATATCTCCGCCCGGAGGGCTAACTGCGCCTATTGCGCTAATTGAGCCTATGCGCCCATCAGCGCCTAAAAGCTTAACTATTCCTGCTCTTTCATAGAACTCAGCAAGGCGCGCGCTAAGGTACGCCGGATAACCTTCCTCGCCGGGCATCTCTTCAAGTCTTCCGGACATTTCTCTTAACGCTTCTGCCCACCTAGACGTTGAGTCTGCCATTATAGCAACGGAGTAACCCATATCCCTAAAGTATTCAGCAATAGTGATTCCTGTA
>JAGCYK010000121.1 GCA_017960845.1 Clostridia bacterium
GCTGAACTCGGCAACAGCTATCTGCGCCTTTTTAATAGTCTGTCCGTTTGAATATCTGCCATAGATAGAACCATCGTCTCCAAACGAGATTCCTGTCAACTCACCTTCCGGATAGCCTTGACGCTATATCCGAAGTGGGCTGCGACCACGCGCTCATAACAAAGGCGGCTCTAACTACAGGCAAAGCTAGGAAAGCTTATGTAAGCGACATAAGCGAGGAGTGCTTAAAAAAAGCAAGGATTACTTTAGCTGGGCGTGACGCAAGTTATTTTGTATTTGATGGAATAAATCCAGACATAAAAGCGGACGCAATAATTATTTGCGGAATGGGCGGAAAGCTAATCTCAAAAATGATTTCCGCTTATAATGGAGACGCCAAACTGCTTTTAAGTCCTCAGAAAAACCCTGAATCTGTTAGACTTGCGCTTGAATCAAATGGCTATAAGATTACGAAGGATTTTTGCTTTGAGTCATCAAGAAAGTTTTACGATTGCATCTTAGCCGAGCGCGGTCATATGAAGTTAGGCGTAATGGAAAGAAAGTTCGGCGCGTTTTATAGGACGCGAAGCGAAGCGCTTAAAAAGAAACTTGAAAAAATGCTGGCTAACGTAAAAAAAGGCCCGGACAAGGAAAAATCAGCTGAACTTGAGGAGGCACTATCGTGGCAAAAATAAAAGACATATTGTCGCTAATCCGTAAGATTGCGCCAGAAGATAAGACTGATCCTGATTTTTCGGATAATGTTGGATTACTAGTCGGCTCGGAAGAAGGCGAGACAAAAGATGTTTTATGTTGCCTTGACTGCACGCCTAAGGTAATCAGGCAGGCAAGTGCAATAGGCGCAAAACTAATTCTATCGCACCATCCTATAATTTTTAGAAGTGTTCAAAGCGTTACGGACAAAGATTTAACCGGAAGAACGATAATTGAAGCATTAAAAAGCGGAATAAGCATTTACAGCGCTCACACAAACTTAGATTTTTGTGATGGCGGAATAAATGACTTTGTAGCTAACCGGCTCTGCCTTGACTGCATAGAGCCGATGAAAACTAGCGACGGCGTAAAAATAGGTAGAATAGGAGAGCTAAAAGAGCCTGTTTCACTTAAGAAATTAGGCCAAATGGCGGCTAAGGCGTTTGATGATGACTTCGTCTTTATATCCGGAGATGAAGATAGGATAATAAAGAGAGTTGCTGTCATTAACGGAGGCGCGGGAGACGCAGATTACGTTCATGATGCGATTGCGCTCTGGGCGGACTGCTATGTGAGCGGAGACTTTAGACATCACGTTCTTTTAAATGCGCTAGAAAACGGCATTAGCATTCTTGGTATTAGTCACGGCTTAAGCGAAAGAAAATATATTCCTGAGCTTTGCAGTATTTTAAATAGATTATCAAAAACAGATGGAATTGATGCAAATTTCATTGCGGCAAAAGAAATAATCCTTCAAAGAGGTGTAAAATAATATGAATTTTAAAGAGATTTTGGAATATCAGCAATACGATGGCCAAATAAGAAAGCAAATTAAAAATAAAATTAATAGCGAGTCTTATGCTAGAGCGGTTAAACGCAAGACTGAATGTGAGGCTGTTGCTAAAAAACTTGAAGCGGTAGATAAAGAAGCCGGTAGTAATATTTCCGAAATAAAAGAAATTAATAAAAGTGTTCTATTATGTGCTAATAAAATAAAAGAATTTAGCGAAGAGTTTTCATCGGCTTCAGACGAAAGAAAAGCACAACTTTTCGGCGAATTGATGCAAATGAAAGCAAAACTTGAAAAAGCTGAAAGAAAACTTGAAGAGAGAATTAAAAAGATAAAGATGCTCGGAGATGAAGGCATTAAGATAGCTGAGCAAAAAGATAAGCTTATTAATGAGTATAGTAAGGCTAAAAAAGATTACGATAATTACTGCGCCGCAGAGATCAATCCTAAAATCGATCAACTGACTGCAGATAAAAAGAAAATGGAAGGCAGTATTGACCCTAGTTTGCTTGAGATGTATAATCAGCGTGTTAAGGAAAAGGCTAAATTCCCGTATTTTCATGCACTCAGTAAGGACAAACCATCTTGCATTTGTGGAATGGCTCTCTCTCAAACCGCCATCACTGAGATAAGCGAGAAGGGATACTGCCAGTGCGAAAATGATGGATGTCATAGAATTTTGTTTTTTCTTGAATCCTAATGAAAGGCAAAAAGAGGTGAAACAATGAAAGTTAAGAAAGCGGTTATTCTATGCGGCGGACAGGGAACTAGATTCCTTCCGGTAACGAAGGCTCTTCCAAAAGAAATGCTTCCCGTAGTTGACACTCCAGTTTTGCAATATATAGTCGATGAAATGGCAAAGTCCGGAATAGAAGAGGTTTGCATTGTTATATCTCCCGGAAAAGAGGCAATAGAGCGCCATTTCAGTGCTTACCCCGAACTTGAAGAGTCTTTAAAAGCAAAAGGCGATCTTGATAGACTTGAAAAAATAGAAAGTATAGGCAGAGGCATTAAATTTACTTTCTTAGTGCAACTTCACGCAAGAGGGATGGCAGATGCTTTGTATCTTACGAAAGATTTTGTAGGAAAAGATGCGTTTGTCCTTTCTACAGGAGACGACCTTGTTGTAGCTGACGAGCCGGTATCTAAACAAATGCTGAGCGCGTTTGGCCCTGGCATTGCCGCAATCATAGGCGGGCAGACCGTTCCTGATGAGAAGATTCATTTGTATGGATGCGCTAAACTCGGAGAGGCTTTGCCTGGATGCAACCGCGCACATAAATGCATTACGCTTGTTGAAAAACCGAAAGTCGAAGATGCTCCTAGTAGGTTTGCAGCGCTAGGCAGATATGTTCTAACCGGCGAGATTTTTGACAAGATAGATATGATTCAGCCGGATAAAAAAGGTGAACTTCAAATAACTGATGCGCTTAAGATTCTCTGCGACGAGGGAAAGGTTTGTACATACGATTTTGAAGGAAATAGGTACGATATGGGCAATAAAACAGGTGCTGTAAAAGCAACCATAGATTTTGCCCTTAGACACCCCGAAACAGCTGAAGAAATTAAAGAATACATTAAGAGTTTGGATTTATAATCAATTATGTTCAATGCGTTGACCTTTGATAGAAACATAACGAAAAAGGAAGGAGACAAACACTGCCGACGAATTTTCTATGCCGGCAGTGATTTTATAGCGGATGACACAGTGGAGAATTTTTTGCTTGTTTCGCCAACTTTTGAAGGGAAGGTACAAGGGAATGTGTATGTCGAATCGCTTTCTTTATCTGATAAACTGCTAGATGAGCTGATAAATAATTACCTGGAAGGAAAAAGCAAAATTATTCTGAATCTTTCTTCAACTTTGGATGAAGTCGGCTCTTTTGATAAGAAATATGGCTACAGTCCGGTTTTTTTTGCTGAAAAGCTTGGTCTTCTTGAAGGGGCTTATGTTGCAGGAGCGACTTATGTGGATAAGGATGATTTGGATATAATCAAACAAAATAATGCCGAAATCATCATCACTCCTTCCTTAACTCTAGGAGATGGTCTTGGAATTCCTCCTATAAGAATGATGGAAACGCTTGGAATTAAAACGCATTTAGGCACAGGTTTAAGCGAATACAATCCCAATGCAAACCTTTTATTTGAGCGAGATTTAATTAGGTTTGCAGCGAGCGGCTATCTCTGCATAAAGGATGCGCTCAGTGACGATTTTTTGCGCAAATTATTGAGTTATCACTAAAAATCTTGACATTATCTTTTTTGTGGTAGTATATTACTATTGCTTTTGCGGTTGTGGCGGAATTGGCAGACGCGCAAGACTAAGGATCTTGTGGGCGACCGTGCAGGTTCAAGTCCTGTCAACCGCACCATAAAAGAAACCTCTTTTGTCTACGTGTGCAAGAGAGGTTTTTTTTGTACTATTTTATGCTATAATTAAAATAGGGAAATTGGTAAATCTTGATTTGTTTTAGTAAACGGACTCTACCGATGGTTGTTTTTTCCCCACTCAACCATCAGTTCGTGTTATTTTCAAGAGCATCGTCCTATAATGACGTCGAAAGGAGACAAGAGAACGATGAATCAGATAAAAATCGGAAAGTTTATTGCAGCGAAAAGAAAAGAACAAAATCTGACTCAAGAGAAACTCGCTGAAAAACTTGGTATCACAGATCGTGCGGTGTCTAAATGGGAGACAGGCAAATCTCTACCGGACGCTTCCATTATGCTAGAACTATGTGCACTCCTTGGTATCACAGTCAACGATTTATTATGTGGGGAGGTAGTTTCAATGGAAAACTATAATGAACAAATGGAAAAAAGTTTAATCGAAATGGTTAAACAAAAAGAGCAATCTGACAAGAGACTATTGACGATGGAAATTGTCATAGGTCTAATTTCTACGATATTCTTATTTGTTATGCTTGCTGTGGGTATTATTTTTATGACTCTTGAAAAGCCCATTTGGGCGTTCATCATTCCGGTCGGCATAGGTTTGGTGCAGTTCATTGTATGTATAGCATTTGCGATTCGCATAGAGCAGGTTGCTGGTTATTACGAATGCCGCGAATGCGGACACAGATACGTTCCGTCCTATAAATCCGTGAACTTTGCAATGCATATGGGCAGGACGCGTTATATGAAATGCCCGAAGTGTGGCAAAAAGTCATGGCAGAAGAAGGTGATTGGAGATATAAAGCCGGAAAATTGATTTTGATCTGCTAACGCGAAAGTGGTTGGATAAAAATTGACAAAATCTTGTTTGTCGGGCTCACAAGAGTGTATCATTATGGAGCACTTAGACATATTGTATTAACTAAAATGATACAGTTGTAATATTTCTCTGAGTTATTATATTGTATCATTTTTTATTTTATTCTTGACAAATTAAATAGAAGATGATACAATCTGACTAATCTGGAAAACAAATCCATATTAGTCAAGAGGTGTTAAATGGAATACATCAAACGAAGTATTGAAGATTTGATAAAAAAGTCTGAAAAAACATTCAAGTGCGTGCTTGTTACCGGGGCAAGGCAAACAGGGAAATCTACGCTGTTGAAAAAACTTTTTCCGAACAAAAAATACGTTCCTATTGATGACCCTTTTATAGAGGATCAGGCAAAGCAAAATGCAAATATGTTTATGATGTTGAATCCGCCTCCCATAATTTTCGATGAGGTGCAGCGAGCACCGGATTTATTCAGATATATAAAAATAAAATGCGACGAAGAAAGTAAAAGAGGATTATTCTGCCTGTCGGGGTCTCAACCTTTTGACCTTATGAAAAATGCATCTGAGTCCCTTGCCGGGAGGGTGAGCATTATAGAACTTTTAGGTCTTTCGATGAGAGAAACTATGAAAGACCCGTTCAACGAGCCTTTTGTTCCCACAATGGAGTACTTATCAAAACGCATTAAAACGGCAAAACCGATAGGTAACATTTGGGAAATCATACATAGAGGCAGTTATCCCGAACTGCAGGATGAAGATGTTGAATGGTCGGCATTTTATTCAAGTTATGTCAAAACGTATCTTGAAAGGGATGTGAGACAATTATCTGCAGTTCAGAATTTAGATGATTTCCGTAGATTTATGGTGGCCGCCGCAGCAAGAACAGGGCAGATGGTCAATTATGCCAATATTGCGAATGAGATAGGCAAAGACCTAGGTACAGTGAAAAACTGGATGAGTATTTTGGAAGCATCCGGCATCATATATTTACTAGAACCATTCTCAAATTCGGTGCTTAAAAGGGCAATAAAAACGCCAAAATTATATTTTAGGGATACAGGGCTTGCATCGTATCTAACGAGATGGTTAACGCCCGAAACGCTCGCTATGGGGGCGATGAGCGGGCATATGTTCGAAACCTTTGTTATTTCCGAAATAATAAAATCGTATGCGAATAAGGGCATTGATTATCGTTATTGCATATCCTATTATAGAGGCAAAGATAAAAAAATTGTTAAGAAAGCCGGAGAGGAAAGAGAAATAGAAAGCGAAATTGATTTGATTATCGAAGAGAACGGTATCCTTTATCCTATAGAAATAAAACAAAACTCCCAGGTGTCAGCAGATGAGACGGCTGCATTCACTATACTTGACAAAATTGATGATAAAAAAAGAGGTACGGGTGCAATCGTGTGCTTATGTCCGCAACCTGGGATGTTAAGAGAGAACTTATTACAATTACCCGTTTGGTATATTTAGTATTAGTAGAACATTCCTTGCGTGAAAGATTTGAGGTGTTGAATAAAAAGATTATAGTTCACACTTATCTTGTGAAAGTCAGTATAATACGAACATAGCATTCGTTAAAAAAGTGCATGGGGTTCGGATTTATTTATATTCAAATTGCAAAGAGAGTGGCATCCTTGATGCTTTTTTGCTATTTTTCATTTTTGTAATTTTTTGCAAAAGAGGTGTTTTGTGTCGAAGAATCTTTCAAAACTAGACAAATAAAACCTTACCAGAACTCAAAGTTTCAAAAAAAGCTATGGAAAATCGAAGTGGAGCGAGATGGGGAGCGACCTTTTAAATGGCATTTATAAACAGCATCAAAAGACTATTGCGTCAAAAAGGACTCTCAAAGAGACATAGAAGGTTTAGCAATGTCTAATGGCATTGACACAGGCAAAAGAGGACAATAATATATAATTAATCTTTATATTACTGTGACGCATTTTTGTTTTTGTGCCTTGAAAATAATCGCACCAAAAATACTTATAATTTTCTCAAAAAATA
>JAGCYK010000122.1 GCA_017960845.1 Clostridia bacterium
AGTATACCCGCGGTTACTTATTTTCTCAGTCTCAGTTAATAAATACTGTTCAAATGGCTTGCCGCTAGTTGCAAGCGATAGCGCCCTTCTATAAGCATTGACTACGCTAGCTACATAATATTCGCTCTTAACTCTTCCCTCTATCTTAAATGACGATACGCCGGCATCGATTAGCTCTTTTAAGTGGTCAATCATTCTTAAGTCTTTGCTAGATAGAATATATGTCCCGCGAACGTCCTCTTCCATTGTAACGGCCTCGCCTCTTTTTTTCTCAATAAGGTCATATTCCCAGCGGCAGCACTGAGTGCACTCGCCCTTATTACCGCTTCTACTCGTAAAGAAAGATGACAGAAGGCATCTTCCGGAATAAGAAATGCACATAGCGCCGTGAACAAATGCCTCTATTTCAGTGTCTCCAACTGCGTCCTTTATTGCAGGGATGTCTTTTAGACGCGTCTCTCTAGCTAGAATTATTCTCTTTGCTCCGAGCTTTTTCCACATTAGAGCCGCTTTAGAGTTAGTTACGTTTGCCTGCGTGCTCACGTGAAGTTCGAGACTAGGCGCATATTCGGAAAAAATGCTGAATACGCCCATATCACTTACTATAACCCCGTCCACGCCAATCTGCTCGAGCTCTTTAGCATAAAAAGGAAGCTGCTTTAGATCATCCTCTTCTGCGTAAATATTAACGGTAACATAAACCTTCTTGCCGCTGCTATGCGCTAGACTCACCGCTTCAATTAACTCTTCAAACGAGAAATTATCTGCATATGCTCTAAGCCCGAAGTTGCGTCCGCCGCAGTAAACCGCATCCGCTCCGTATAGAAGCGCAACTTTTAGTTTGGATAAGCTGCCGGCAGGCGCCAAAAGTTCTATTTTTTTCATCTTATCATCCATATTATTTTCTTACAGCAAGGCACATGCCGTCTCCTACAGGAATAATTGAAGTTATAAAGTCACTATCTGTCGTTATTTCTTTAATGAATATATCAAGTCTATCTGCTATAGTCTGCTTAGAGCGAGGAACGCTTTCCTCTCCTGACATTCTACCCGAATAGAGCACATTATCCGCAAGCAGCACTGCGCCGGGTCTCATCATCTTTTTTAAGTAAGGTAGATATTCGTAGTATCTTCCCTTAGGCCCATCTAGAAAGATAAAGTCAAACGAGCCTTCAATCATAGGAATGATTAGCGAAGCGTCTCCCGGGAGTACTCTTACCCTACTGCTTACCGCATATTTATCGAAATTCTCTTTAGCCAGCTGAAGCGCGCGTTCATTAAAATCTATAGTATAGAGCTGCGCATTAGAAGACAGGAGCATTAAAAGTCCGCTGTAGCCGATAGCAGTCCCTATCTCAAGAATTCTTTTGGGGTTAGTGAGTTTAACCATTTGCACCAAAAACTGAGCGCCGGTATCCGATACAATCGGCGTTTCCTCGCGCCTGGCCATCTTTCGAACGTCTTCTAGATTAATGGAAAGTTTTCCGTCTAGAAGCGAAAGCAAATACTCTTCGGTTTTTGTTCTATCGTAATAACTCAATGCTTAAACCTCAATAACAATGGGTATTACCATTGGATTGCGCCTTATTTTCTTTATGAAAAAATTCCTGAGACTTTTTCTTATCTGGTTTTTGTAATCTGTAAAATCTCCGGCTTCTTTTAAATCAAAGCTCTCGCTAACTTGGCACACTACTGTCTTAGCTTCTTCAGTTAGGCTGTCGCCCTCTTCGCCGTACACAAATCCTCTACTCGTTATATCCACTTCGCTTACAAGACCGCTGTGCCGATCTAGAGTAATCAGGACTATAGCGAGGCCTTCTTCGGCCATATGCTTTCTATCTCTTAAAATCGAGCAGCCTACGTCACCAACGCCTAGTCCGTCAACAAGCATTGACCCTGAAGGAACGCTGTCAGAAAACGCCATTTTCTTTTTGCTTAATAGGATCGTTGAGCCTATGTCTGGAATAAGGATATTTTGAATGCCCATTCCCATACTTTCAGCCAGCTCAACGTGCTTGCATTGATGTCTTCTTTCTCCATGCACAGGAACAAAGAACTTAGGCTTAATTAAAGAATGTAGTAGTTTTATTTCTTCTTGATAAGCGTGGCCTGAAACGTGAACATCAGCTAAAGACTCATATATTACCTTGCAGCCGTGACGATATAAATTGTTGATGACGTTAAATATCATCCTTTCGTTGCCGGGAATAGGCATAGAAGAAATAACCACGGTATCGTTATAACCGAGACGAATCTTCATCTCATCGCTTGCCATTCTAGTAAGAGCGCTCATCGGCTCGCCTTGACTGCCGGTAGTAATAATTACGAGATTCTTATCCGGAATGTTATTAATTCTATCTATATCAACGACCTGGCTGTCATCAAAGCGAAGCTCTCCTATTGCTTTTGTAGCCTGAACTACGCTCAGCATACTCCTTCCGCAAAAAGCAACCTTGCGATTAAATTTTTGTGCTATGTCTAGAATCTGCTGAAGCCTGTGAATATTCGATGCAAAAGTAGCAATCACTATTCTTCTTTCAGGGTTAGCTGCAAAAATGTTTTTGAATGACTCGCCTACTTTTCTTTCGCTCATCGATTGACCTGGCCGCTCGATGTTAGTACTTTCGCACATCAATAAAAGCACGCCCCTATCGCCAATTTTTGCAATCCTGCGTAGGTCCGTCATATTTCCTGCAACAGGAGTATAGTCTATCTTGAAATCTCCTGAGTGAAAAATATATCCAACCGGAGTGCTTATACAAAGCGCGCAGCTTCCGGCAACCGAATGGGAAACATTTACAAACTCAATCCCAAAGCACCCAAGGCTAATCACATCCCCGTTTTCAACCGAAACCATTTTTATGCCGGTTATATCGTGCTCTTTCAGCCTAGTTTCAATAAGTGCAAGAGTTATTCTTGTCCCGTAAATTGGAGCAGGAATCTCTTTTAAAACGAAAGGAAGTCCGCCTATATGGTCTTCGTGCCCATGCGTTAGGACTATTCCTCTCACTTTATCCTTATTTGCAATTAGATACGAAACATCCGGAATTACTAAATCAACTCCGGGCATATCAGTAGTCGGAAATGATGCTCCGCAGTCAATGATGATAATATCGTTTCCAAACTCTAGGGCGGTAAGGTTTTTACCTATCTCGCCTACGCCCCCGAAAAACATTATTTTCAATTGTTTATTATCTATTTTCAATTCTTATTCTCTTAACGTTATATTAGTTATTATCCTTATTGATTATACAATGCAGCGCGATTAAAACTCAACAAAAAATAGATTATGCGCTTTTTTTAGCAGCGCTATAAAAAAGGATTCAGGTTAACCCCAAATCCTTTTTGATATTCCTTTTCTTTAAAAACGATATTACTATTCCTGTTGCGGTTGCTGTTTTGGCTGAGCGCTTGTTGAAGATAGATATTTTAATATATTAGCAAGCTTTTTTGTTATAAGAATTGTTTTCTGGGCATTCATAGCAGCGGCGTTTCTAGCTCTCTTTGCAACATCTACGGACATTCTTATGGTTTCAGCATCTGACTTTATAGACGCAATGCTGTCTTTTAAGCTGACAATCTCTTCTCTAAGCCGATCTAGCTCAGCGTTAACCTCAGCTTTGTACTGGTCTAAGGCGGCTCTGAGTTTAGCTACTTCAAGGTCTGACTGTAGCTTGTATTTTTCTATTATCACTTCCATTTTTTCACTGGACATCTTGCTTCCGCCGAATGAATCTACTTTATCGGAAAGGTCCTTAAGTTTCTTTTCCATTTCCGCTGTTTCCCCCTGTGCTGCAATATCGTTTTGTTCGCGGCCAATTGCCGGAATATAATCGCTGTTTTTAGTCGTTTTAAACCCGTTAAGTGTTATATATGTCGTTACCGCTCCGCTTCCGCTTGGCCTTGGCGAGAGTGGCTGGTACAAAGGCAGTGATGCTTTTGCTCTCTCAGCAGTAGCGAGCCTATCTTTGGCCCTATCAAGCTTTGAGTCATACTCGCGCATTTGCACCTCAAGAAGCGACGCATCAATTGCCTTGCCGCCGCTTATTTTGTTCTTTGCCGCTTGATACTTTTCGTCAAGCGCAAAGAACCTGGGAAGGAGCGCTTTCTTTTCGGTTTTTGATGCCCGGTCGAATTCGAACTTGAATTCGTCCATTTCCTTTTTTACCGAAAGATAATACTCCGCATCGTATTTTTTAAGGAAAAAATCTCCGTACTGGGAAGATAAACTCTTTATCTCAGAGTCCGCTTCGTTAACCGCGTCTAGGATGTGCTTTTCATCCCTTTTAATGAGAAGCTCTTTTAAAACGTTATCCTCTTCCACTCTTATTCTTTCTAGAGAAAAGCCCTCTTCTTTAGCAAAAGCAACGGCCTGGATTATTTCATCATCTAGTCTTTTTTTAATGACAAAATAGTCTTCCTTAGCGCTTATGGGAAGATCTTCCAGCTCAAGAGCAGTCGAATTAGCTTGAATCAGATAACTTCTTAACATTTCAAAATATCTCAGTCCTAATTATATCAAAACGGCATATCCAGTTCAATATATTTAGTTTCTATTTCTCTCCGTCTATTCCGAAAGACTTTAATAACTCTGCAAGGCTTTCTGTCGGATGAATCGCCTCATTATAGTCAAAAGGCTCACCCTCATCCTCGCTTTCAATCTGATCCATAGCTTCGCCGATGAGTCCATCCATCTCTTTTGCGTGCTTAATCTTGTCGTCTACCGGGTACTGCTCTTCAAGCTTTTGAAGATAATCAGACCACTTAGTACGAAAACTTCTAAGCGAAGCGATTTCTTTCGAGACTTTTTTCGTCATAAGATTGTTTAGCTCGTCGGTTTTATCAATTGCGTTTTTTATGGCCTTAGCTAAAGTCTCTTTTTCTTCTTCGAACTTCTTGTTCTTTGTTAAAAGTTCGCCGTTCTCTTCTTTTAGTTTATCTAGATACTCTCTTTGCTTTTTTATTATTTCTTCATAGACCTGCTTAATTCTAGATAGATATGCGTCAACCTGCTCTACGCTGTAACCGTTTTCAGTCAAATCGAACTTCATGCTTTAGCTCCTCCGTCATTTTGAGTAGGTGCAACCGCTTTAGAAATAAGCTCTTCTTTGAGTGAATATAGTCCGTCGGATAAGTCAACCTTATAGATATGCGGATTGACATTTCTTAAATACTCGCCCCAGAAAGATTCCTTTTCGCTTTTTGCATATTCGCAAATTTGCTTTATATTAAGCCTAGGCGCAACGGTCTTTCCGTTAAGTATTACCGGGTTAAGCAATTCTTTCATTGTGTATTTAGTTAGAACCGATTTTTTCCATCTCATTGTAGGATGCGTCAGTGTTAAAGGCTTAGTCGGGTCGAACTTTTCAGAGCGAAGCGCAATGAGGTCAGCAAATGCTTTGCCTGTCTCGTCATAAACTCTATATACGGTCTTAAAGCCAGGATTGGTTATTTTCTCACTGGTATTGGATATCTTTATTTTAGGCACTGCAACTCCGTTCTCTATTATCTCAGCCAGCTTATATACCCCGCCTAGAGACGGCATATTGTGAGACGTTATGAGCCTGGTGCCCACTCCATAGGTGTCTATTGCTGCCCCTTGCTCTTTTAAAGAAGATATAACAAACTCATCAAGGTCGCAGGTAGCAAAGATTGTAGCGTCGCTGTGACCGGCTTCGTCTAGCATTTTTCTAGCTTTTTTAGATAGATATGCCAAGTCTCCGCTATCTAGTCTTATGCCAACCGGTTTGTGCCCTTTTGCCTTAAGCTCGTCAAATACTTTGATTGCATTAGGCACTCCGGAGCGTATCGTGTCGTAAGTATCCACTAATAAAAGCGCATTATCAGGATAAATCTCAGCAAATTTTCTAAAAGCTTCAAGCTCGCTAGGAAAGCTCATTATCCAGCTATGCGCCATTGTTCCTTTAATGGGGATATCAAACATCTGCCCGGTTAGAACGTTACTTGTGCCGCTGCAGCCGCCTATTATGCTCGCTCTAGCTCCGTACACCGCTGCATCGGGGCCCTGGGCGCGCCTTAGACCGAACTCGCTTACATTTGCGCTTCCCGCTGCCTGTTTAACTCTTGAAGCCTTAGTAGCAATAAGCGTTTGGTGGCAAAGGATGTTTAATATAGCGGGCTCTATTAGCTGGGCCTGAGACAGGGGCGCTTTAACCACTAGGATTGGCTCGTAGGGGTAGACTATTGTTCCTTCTTTAACAGAGAAAATATCTCCTGTGAACTTAAAAGAACGTAGATAATCTAAAAACTCGTCGGTAAAACCAGCTTCCTTTTTTAAATACTGAACGTCTTCCTCCGAGAAATGTAGTTCGTTTATATAATCTATTACCTGTTCAAGACCAGCTGCAATAGCATAAGAAAACTGTCCGGTAGGTCTAAAAAAGACATCGAAAACTGCTGTCTTGTTTTCTGAGCCTAAAGCGGTATACCCGTTCATCATTGTCAGCTCATATAGATCTGTCATCATCGTAAGATTCTTGTTCATTATTTATTTCCCCTGTTTCGTCTTATTTCTATCAAAGATAAACTCAGTCCGCACGCTCCTACAAATACCACGGTTATAGGGATAATAATCCCCCATGAAACATCGAAGATTGTCTGGAGCATAAAAATTGCGCTTATTATCCCAAAAAAACTAAATACCCAAAGGTGAAAGCGGAACTCCCTACTCATAAACATCGTCGCAAATGACGCAACCGCCGGAGAGGCTATAAAGACAGGATAAATCTTTTCATAGCCGTAGCCGCTGAAGTTTCCGAGAATCGTGCCTATCCCGCATGTTAGGAAAAGCATCGATAAATATAGCGCAACTGTATTCTTTTGAATAAAGGCTATAATAAATAGCATAGCAAAGAAAGATATCAGAAATAGCGGAATGGCAAGATCAAAAAATCCACATGAATTAATGCTGTCAAATATTCCGCATATTAATAATACTATGCCCGTTAATACCAGTCCAATCGCAAAAACGAGATTACTGGCCACTCTTTTCTGTTTACTAAGTCCTGCTTTTTCGTCTTCTGACATTTATCTTCGTAATAAAGTGTAGGCTTACTCTTTAGCCTCACTATCTCCTTTTGTTTCTTCTGTTTTTTCCTCTAGCTGGGCGGCTTCACAACCATCTTCCTTCACGCTAGACGCGGAGATAAGTTTTTCATAGCCGTAGTAAGAAGAATCCAGTTTATCTATAGGCACAAAGAAAAGCGCCTTCTTTTTCGAGCGGGCCGCAAGAATGAAATATGCAGCGACATAAATAAGTGCAAATACAATCATGAAAATGCTAACTAGCTGAGATATTCCGAAATTGCCGAATATCGTCAATTTTTGCTCGTCTGCTCTAAAGAACTCTAAAACAAGCCTTCCTATTCCATACCATATGCAGTAAAGCACCGTTTGAAATCCTACAAAATTCCTGCGCTTTGATAGATAGATTGCCGCGATAGGAATAAAGCCTATAAAGCACCACATCGATTCAATGAATGGATTTGCCAGGTGCAGCACTCCGTGCACTTTATAAGAAAAAGGAAAGATATCAAAATCTACCGCGATGCCGTAGCAGCAGCCACCAAAATAGCATCCTATTCGGCCGATAGCTTGGCCTAGAAGAAAGAACGAGCATGCTAGATCTAACATTTGCATCATCGATACGCTCGGATGTGTTGTAAAGCTGGATAAAACTAAATAGCCAAGTAACATTCCGGCAACAGCGCCTATTACAAGCCCAACAACGCCAAACTCATAAGAAGCTGAGCCGTTTATTGTGGTTTCCGCAAGACCGCCTAAAAGAGAAATGGGGATAGCAAATAGCGCTGAGTATATTAGCTTAGCGCCTATTTTTGGCATCATTGAAAGCATGTCCTTGTATACAAACTTTGCGATTAATAGTCCTATAACAGCGCCTATGAGCGCGCCGAGCACACCTATTCCCATTCCGCCGCCGTTGAAAATAGCATAATAAACCGTTCCTCCGAAAAAGGCATATGGAACAGCGAATATTATGTAATCAAAAATCATATCGGTGTAATACCCATGTTTAGTGGAGGCAAACTGCCCGAAGATAACGCACATAATTATTGCCACGCCTATGATAAACCCATACCATCTATCGAACGACTCTCCTAAGATGAGGTTTATTAGAAGTACGGCAAGCCCAATCAAAAGCACTGCCGCGGCAAAAACTAGAATAAGTTTTTTAACAGCCGACATATCAGAAAACATCTTTTTAATTGACTTTTTCTCTTCCATTTTTCTCTCCTCCAAATATGATTTTATTGAAAAAATATTATAAAACAACATCTACATTCTGTCAAATGTGATGGTTTATAGCTAAGCTTATTAACTAAAAAGCAGCAGGCACTTTCGAATAGATATGCGCTGCCGCTTCTAACTGATAAAAGCTATTGACGATAAATCAGATTCCTAATGTCATCGACTGTCGTTTTCATGCCCGTTGAGCTTGCTATCATTCGCTCAATCTTAGCGCATGCGTGTATTACCGTCGAGTGGTCTCTTCCCCCGCAAATGGAACCTATTGTTTCCTGAGGGATGCTGGTTAAATCTGAAATGAGATACATACAGATTTGCCTGGGCTCAACAATTTCCTTGTTGCGCTTCTTTCCAAACAAATCGTTTCTCGAAATTCCGAAATATTTGCAAACGCAGTCCACGATATGATCGGTAGTAATTTTAGAGTCTTGACTAACGCCGAAGTCTTTAAGCGCATCCGCAGCTATTTCAATTGAATAAGGCTTTTGCGTAAGCTCTGCTAGGAATATAACCTTATTTAGTAATCCTTCAAGCTCACGTATATTCGAATCCATTTTTTCAGCCATAAAGGAAAGAACGGATACCGGGATTGTTTCGCAGCGAGCAAGTGCCTTTTTCTCTAGAATGGCAATTCTCGTCTCGACATCCGGCTTTTGGATATCCGCAATAAGTCCCCAGCCGAAACGACTTCTAAGCCTGTCGTCTATATCCGGGATTTCATTCGGAGCGCGGTCTGAGGTAAATACTAACTGCTTTCCCTGTTCATGCAAATAATTGAATGTATGGAAGAGCTCTTCTTGAGTCCTACCCTTTTTGCTGAAGAATTGAACGTCATCTATCATTAAAACGTCCACGCTTCTATAGCTGTTACGGAATTCCTCTGCAGGCTCTTTGCCCTTTCCCATTGAGGAGATAAAGTCATTCAGGAATTTCTCTGAAGAAATATATGCTACTCTTAAGTCAGGTCTATTTATAAACAAATCATTTGCTATAGCGTGAACGATATGCGTTTTTCCAAGACCGACTCCGCCGTATATAAAGAGCGGATTGTATTTCTTGCCGGGGTTTTCTGAAATAGCGTGTGCAGCGGCAACTACCATGCGGTTACAGTCACCTACAACGAACTCCTCAAAATTATATCTGGGATTAATCGGCGAACTTTTTGCGTACTGGTCAGAGTCCGGATTATACAGCGGTTTTTCGCTCTCAAGCTCGCACGCATAGTTTGCTTTTTCGTCTTCTTCTATAATGAGAACATCAGAAAGGAACGGCTCGATCTGGCGCATAGTCTGCTTGATTGTAATCTTAAGCCGTGAATTAACATTTTCCTTTATATTCGCACTAGAAGCAATGAGAATAAGCCGGTCCTTATCTATGCAATAAGGCTCCAGCGGATAAATAAACACATCGTAACTTACTGTACTGCATTCTGTTTCCAGCACATTAAGCATATCTTTCCATATTTCTCTTGCGCTTCTCATTCTTTTTCCCCGTCAAATTGTGGAATTGAATTGTACCACCAACAGACGATATTAGTCAATCTGTATGTTGAAAAAAACAAGGTGTCAAATCAAAAATTTTTAAATACAACTTAGGACTTATTGGCGCCTTTTATCTCAGCATAAATCTCGCTCTTTGACACGCCTCTATCCTTAGCTACCGCTTTTAAAGCATCCTTTTCTTCCATTCCGCTTTCTATGTATTTTAAAAAGTGCTCTTTTACCGTTAGTTTGCTTAAGTCAGCGCCTAGTCCGGCGTAGCCTTCTATAACTAAAACCATTTCGCCCTTTATCGTTAGACTCTCTGGAACGCTGCCTAAAATAAAGTCAGTAGCCTCTTCGTGAACTTTAGATATCTCTCTAACTAGGCACGCCTTTCTGCTTCCTAATTTATCAAATAGAGCGGCTAAATCTTCAATTAGATTATGCGGCGAAACGTAAAAAATGAGCGTGCTTTCTACTTTAGCAAATTTATCTAAAAGCCTGTCTCTATCAGCCTTTTTTTCAGGAAGAAAGCCTGCAAAAGAAAAAGAGGAAGCATCCATTCCGCTAAGAACCAGCGCGCTGATGGCCGCGCAGCCGCTCCCTACAAGCGAGAAGTCAAGCTTTTCTTCTTTTAGCCGGCGAGTTAGATAGCTTCCGGGGTCAGAAATAACAGGAGTGCCAGCATCAGTTATAAGGGAAATAGTTTTCCCCTCTTTTAGCTTATCTATTATATAATCAGCCTTTTTAACTTCGGAAAACTTCTCATATGACATTACCGGAGCTTCCACTCCGTAACTACTTAGAAGGATTTTAGAATGTCTTGTGTCTTCGCAAAGAATCAGGTCGCTCTTTTTCAAAGTTTCAACGGCCCTATACGTCATATCGCCAAGATTTCCTATTGGTGTTACTACAAAATATAGCATTATTCTGGATACTCCATTCCGGTCGAGCCTAGAACATTTCTTTCAGGAAGAACTTCTAGCCCTACTTTACCATCTTTAATAAGTTTAGCAAGAAAAATGAAAGGTTTTTTATTGTCGCCAGGCCTAAGGATGCTTAATACTTTTGGCTGTAAATGGTATTTTATCGCATTATCAAATACCTCAGCTAACCTTTCGACTATGTGAACTATATACATCTTTCCACCGCTTTTAAGCAAATGCGAAGATGCTCTAAGTAGCTCATCAAGAGTCAAAGCTACTTCGTGGCGTGCAATTCGCACCTGGTCGCTTAAACTCTCCATTCCGCTCCCCACTTTTCTATACGGCGGATTGCATGTAATCACATCAAAGCTTCCCGCAGGAAAGATGCTGGGAAGGTTTTGCACTCTATCGCAAATGATTTTGCACGGAAGATTATTGAGTTTAATGTTTTTTTCCGCTAGACCCGCCAGC
>JAGCYK010000123.1 GCA_017960845.1 Clostridia bacterium
AATTAATGCGGATATACTAAAGATGATACTCGGTATGCGCGGAATTGAGATGGATTATGCGCAAAATGGTAAAATAGCATTGGATAAATTTGCGACTAGTCCGGTTGGGCATTACGATGCTATATTGATGGACATGAGAATGCCAGAGATGAATGGTCTAGATGCTACAAAAGCAATACGTAAGCTTAGTAGAGAAGATGCTAAGACGATCCCTATAATAGCGCTAACTGCAAATGCTTTTGATGAGGACGTGCAAAGAAGTCTTCAAGCGGGACTGAATGCACACTTATCTAAGCCAATAAAGCCGGATGCACTTTTTGATGCACTTGAAAGTTTTATTTCGAAGAAATAGAAACAGGCGACCTTTGAAGAGCGATTTTTAAGTTCTTGAGCTCTAAAAAATGTTCTTTGGAAGCCATACCATATTGTTTGCAGCCACGATCTCCCGTGGCTACATGATTGGCAAAAACGCCCCGAAAAACTCGCGAAAAACCGCGAAAATTTACTCTATATCGGCAAAAAAGAAGTGGATGTAACTGAAATCTGTTACATCCACTTGAAATGGTTGCGGAGGAAGGACTCGAACCTACGACCTCCGGGTTATGAGCCCGGCAAGCTACCGACTGCTCTACTCCGCGACGAAAGTAAGCGTATTATACAACGATGGGCATAGGTTGTCAAGAAATATTTAGGGCCATAAAATGACGCCACAGATTGAGAATAGGTAATATTTAAGGGCTAATGAATTAAATTTAGTCTAGATAAAAGGCCTACTAAAACCCATGTAAAATCAACTTGCTACTTGACACATTTTTTTAATTAAGGGTATAATTAAGCAACTATTTGCGGAGGATAAAATGGCAAGAAATATCAAATGTTATGCCTGTGGAACAGTTTTTCCCGTTCAGGACTCAGAGATTCAGATTTGCCCTATGTGTAGACGAAAAATGAAAGTCGGCCGGCCGGGTTCTTCTAATGCTGCGCCCTCAAATCTTCCCGCAAGAAACCAAGCTAGAGATGAGTACGACTCCATTAGGCAGGAATACTTGGAGATGATGAAGGACACTCTAGACGAGCATAGAGCCAACAAAGACAATATGGTCGTGCTTCCTAAGAATGTATACAACGCAATGATAGACAGCAGTCTTTCGCGCCCGGCATTAAACTCTCCAGTTGGTGGCTATGTTGATGACGATTACCGCGACGATTATCTAGATGATTATAGTGATGGATACGGCTACGACGAAGGTAGTTCAAAAAAATCAAAAAAGGGGAATGGCGTTTCTTCGGCATTTGCGCTTGCGCTCCTTATTCTAGCGATGATTGCACCACTCATCTCTCTATTTATCTATGATGACGTTCATAACAGTCTATTTAACCTTATTGTAGGAACGACAAGTAGAAGGGCGATAGCGACATACGTGACCGCAGTTGCTTTTCCTATGCTACTAAGCCTAATCTTTTTGCTATTTAAAAACAAAAAAGCCGCTAAGATTATTTTTGGCTTTCTATATCTCATAGCAGGAGCAATTCTTCTTACTTGCTTCAAACTCGCTGAATTTATACAGAATCTTCAGTCATTCGATTTTCTAGAAGTGCTTCAGTTCTGGGACTATGCTTCAATTCCAGATGTTATAGCAGGTTCAATAGTTCTTGTAGCCGGGCTCTTCCTTATAATAATCGGAATAACTCAAAAGAAGCGCAAACAAGAGCCTGAAGATTTTGACGATTACGACGACCAGCAGGACCGCTCGCCTAGAAGAAGAGCGCTAGATTATTAATAAAGCTTTTAAGCCGCACCTAATAGAAGATGCGGCTTTTTTAGTGCGCGCCCCAAGCTCCTAAAGTTTTCTAGCTTAGCTAATTTTAGTTGCGTATTAATCGCACTCTATGATAATATTTAAAAGCTTTTTGAATAAAGAAGTATTTTCCTTGCTTGTGCCGCGCTAGAAGAGCACAGGCTGATTAATCCACAAGGAGGTACAAAAGGTTATGACAAACTACGAAGTACTTTACATTATCTCTCCGAAAGCAGACGATAATACCCGCAATGAACTTATTGCTAAATTTGAGGGGATTGTTACGTCAGCAGGCGGAACGGCTACTGTAAATGCGTGGGGCATGAGAAAACTCGCTTACGATATCAACTTTGTTAGCGAGGGTTATTACGTGCTTATGGACTTTTCCGCTCCTGAGACCACACCGGCCGAACTCGAGCGTCAGATGAGAATCACAGACAGCGTTCTTAGATTCATCGTTACAAAGAAGATATCCAACAAGCATACCCGCGCAGCAGAAGCGCGCCGTGCAGAAATCGCAAAGCAGCGCGAAGAAGCCCGTGCAGCAGAAGCCGCTAAAGCTGAAGCAGCCGCAAAAGAGGCCGCTGAAAAGGAAGAAGCAGAGAATGAAGTAGCAGCACCGGAAGCTGAGGAAGCACAACAGGCGACTGCAGTAGAGCCCGAAGCAGTTGAAGTAAGCGAGCCCGAAGCAGCGGCTGAGCAGCCCGCAGCCGAAGCAGCTGAAGAAACTAAAGACGGAGAATAAGGAGTTAAATCATGAATAAAATAATTCTTATTGGAAATTTGACAGCTGATCCTGAGTCTGTAAACACGGCATCCGGCACGCCTTTGTGTCGTTTCTCAATCGCCGTTAACCGCAGAAATGTTGGAGCTCAGGAAGAGCGCACTGCCGATTTCTTCAGAATAACCGCCTTTGGCAAGACAGCTGAGAACTGCATTAAATTCTTAGCTAAGGGCCGCAAGGTTGGCGTCAGTGGAAGAGTAGAGTTCAATGACTATACTGACAAAGAGGGCATTAAGCGTCAAAGCGTTAATGTTATTGCAGAGGAAGTTGAATTCCTTACTCAAAGAAGAGACGAACAAGGCGAGTCAAACGGGTCAAGCGATAAACCCAGAGTAGTAGAAACTACTGATGAACTCCCGTTCTGAAACGGCATCTAAATGATACGGAGTAAAACAAATGGAAAAGGATAATAAAAAAGTAGCTATGCCGCCTAAAGACGGCGGTGCAGACGACAAGTTCAAGAAGGCTCGTCGTCCCATGAAGAGAAAGGTTTGTGAGTTCTGCGAGAAAGGCATTGCTGAAATTGATTACAAAGACGTTCAGCGCCTCAGAAGATACACAACAGAAAAGGGCAAGATTGTTTCTGCTAGAACAAGCGGATGCTGCGCCCGCCATCAAAGAGAGCTTACTGTTGCAATTAAAAGAGCTAGAAACATGGCTTTACTTGCATTCAAAGCTGAATAATTTAACCTCTTGCTGAAAAATGATAAGTTCAGCTAAACGGCCTTGCTTAAAAAAGCAGGGCATTTTTATTTCTACCCGCCTAGCTTAAAAAGGCAGCGGATAAAACGCTCTTGCTTGACTTTTATTCAAAGTGAATAGTACAATTTATTCACATGGAGATTTTAACCCCACAAGATATATGGCGTGGTTATAACCCTGATGCGCTGCCTCTTGCGGTGAGCGTCCTGACAGATAAAACTGCTAACGGGATGCGCACAATTCTAGCATACTACAATGGCAAAATAACGACTGACGGAGCGGTCAGGGTGTTCGTTAGAGTTTTTGCGCGCGCCGGCGGGAAAGGAAAACTGCCCGCAATTGTCATTATGCCGGACGCATCCGGCGCCCAGATAGATAAAGCGGTGCTGGACTTCATAAAAAAAGGTTATGTCGTTATCGTGCCAGACTATCTTGGAAAAGGCGGCAAGACCTCTTCGATACATACGATGTATCCGCCCTCACTAGAATCTTCGAACTTTTCGTATGAGTGCTTTAGCGAGCGCCTTAGCGACGTGCGCCGCTCGGCCTGGATCGTTTGGACTGAAATTTTCATGCGCGCAGTAACTTACGCTAGGTCGCTTAGCTTTGTGGATAAAAACAAGGTAGCCGCAATCGGCTTTGGCATATCTTCGTCCGCGGCAATTAAGCTTGCTGCGGTTGACAGCCGTGTTTGCTGCGTTATCTCTATGTACTCATCAGGCTACAACGTAGAAGGTACGAGCGAAGTGGATTTAAAATACAAAGCGGGCGTTCTAGATAAAGCTTACGCTCCGCTTATAAAAGTGCCGTTTTTAATGATGATCTCGTCAAACGACTATAATAACTCGCTAGATTATATGAGCGAGCTCTTTGCGCTTGTCGAGCAGCCTGATAGCCGTCTTAGCATAAGCGAGAAAAAGAACCACTCTGTTGGATACAAACAGAGAAACAATATCGACTTGTTCCTGGAATATTGCATGAGCGGGCGAAAAGGAGATATTCCTAAAAACCCCCGGCTTATAATGTCAACAGCCGACCATAAGCTCTACTATACAGTCAAAAGCCCTGAGCCCGAAGCGGACGTAAACCTTTTTACTGCCGTAGATAAGCGCGAGCAAAGACTTAGAAACTGGCACCTTGAGCGCCTGGTAGTAGAAGGTCCGGGCGAGAGCACGTGCTGCGCTTCGGTCATTGACCCTAAGATTTTCGTTCACGTGTTTGCAAACGTAAACTACGAATCAGGTTTTTCTTTCAGTACGACCGTTGCTTCTCTTCAGCCTGGAATCAGGGGCGTTAGAGGGTCGGACGTAACATTCAACCGCTTAGTTTACGACAACGATTTCGGTACAGACGACTGGCTTAGCCTACTTGTTAACGTAGGAGAGAACGAAATTAATATGCAGGAGGGCCCGTTCGGCATAGAAGGCGTTCACGCCGATTCTAACGAGCTATCCACTTTCAAAATATCAGACGCCTCTAATCTCGGTCAGGAAGGACTTGACCTTCAAGTAACGCTATACTCATCAGTTGGACAAGAGATATTCTTTAAGATTTCGGCATACGAGCAAATCGCTAACGAAGAAAAGCTTATAGAGTTTACTGCAATTAAAGAAGCTTTCCCTGAAAACGGATGGTCAAAAATACGACTTTCTCCGCTTGACTTTAAGTCTTCTGCCGGGGCTAGACTTCACTGGGATCACGCAGCTCTGCTAAAAATATCCGCGAAGGACGATTTTATGGTATCTTCGCTTCTTTGGGTGTAAAAGATAAGTGAAAGAACTAGGGTGCGAAATTCAAATTAAGAAGAAAAAAGCACGAACGCTTGAAACTGCAGCAGCAGCAGTCATAGCTGTATTTTTTTATCTCTCGCTCGTTCTTTTAGTCTTTACGCTCTCTTTTACTTTTTGTCCGGTTGAAGGAATGAGTATGTTTCCTACCATCCATGACGGCCAGAACGCACTGCTGAACAAATGGGATTATAGGTACGAGCGCGGCGAGATAATAGTGTTTAACAAGGGCGACGTTAAACTAATTAAAAGGATAATCGGCGTAGGCGGAGATAAAATAGAGATAAAGGAAAATGAAGGCGTTATCAGCGTATGGAGAAACGACGAAATGCTCGTCGAAGAGTATATACGCGAAGATATGCTTGCCTGGTGGACCAAACCGGATTTTGCTAACCGCTACGGCGTTAATATTTCGCTAAACACGCCCGTTATTATCCCGGACGGAGAGTACTGCGTATTCGGAGACAACCGCAACAACTCGCTTGACTCTCGCGTAATGTTCGAAAATCCGGACAAAACGATTGCTCTAGGGTTTGTTAAGGAATCTGAAATAGAGGGAAGCCTTGCATTTTTAATACCGGAAAACACTTTTTTAGAATGGGTCATTAGGCTCATCTTCGGAGATTTATGGCGGACGAATTAGAAAAACTGATAGAAGTAAAAGACGTCACATATATATACAGTGAAGGAAGTGCGGATGAAGTAAAAGCTTTGTCACGCGTTTCTTTTGATGTAAAAAAAGGCGAGTTTATTGCTCTAATCGGCCATAACGGAAGCGGAAAGTCTACTCTAGCTAGGCTCCTAAACGGACTGCTTCTACCAACCGAAGGGAAGATAATGGTCAAAGGAATAGAAACGACTGCGACCCGCGCTAAAGACATTTTTGCGATTCGCTCAAGCGTCGGCGTAGTTTTTCAAAACCCTGACAACCAAATGGTAGCCTCTATTATAGAGGAAGACGTTGCGTTCGGCCCGGGTAATCTTGGAGTAGATAGAGAAGAGCTAAGAAAAAGAGTGGACGAAGCGCTCGGGGCAGTCGGAATGACTGATCACAAAAACGGCACGCCATTTAAGCTTAGCGGCGGGCAAAAGCAGAGAATCTCGATAGCGGGCGTACTTGCCATGAGACCGGACGTAATAGTTCTAGACGAAGCTACCGCTATGCTCGACCCGCGCGGGCGCAAAGAAATAATGCAGGTTATAAGGCGGCTTAGAAGTGACTACGGCACGACTATAATCATGATTACTCACTTTACCGAAGAAGCAGCGCTTGCTGACCGCGTTATTGTTTTGGGCTCCGGCGAGATTATAAAGGATGGACCGGTCGGCGACGTTTTAACTGACATTGACGGCCTTGAAAAAGTAGGCCTGGGCGCGCCGCTAGCTACTAGACTGGCTAGAGGACTCGGCATCGGCGAAGATAGGAAGATTATAAGCATAGAAGAACTCGGGAGGGCGCTTACATGAGTGAAGTAACTAGCGTTAGCGAGGGAAAGAACATAATCAAAGTTAGAAACCTATCTTACGTCTATTCTCCTAAAAGCCCGTTCGAGCATAAAGCGCTTAGCAAGATTAGCCTGGATATTGACGAAGGAGATTTCTTTGGTATTATCGGCGAGACCGGAAGCGGAAAGTCTACGCTCATTTCTCACTTTAATGCAATAACTAAAGTTCAGCCGAAAGCTAATATAATAAAACAAAAAAAGCATATGCCGCTTTCTGAGTTAACAGTTCTATCCGTTGACGGAATAGAACTGACTGACAAAAAGCCGGACTTAAAGCGCTTAAGAGAAACTGTTGGAATGGTTTTCCAGTACCCGGAGTATCAGCTTTTTGCAGATACTGTTATAGAAGACGTTTCGTTCGGGCCTAAAAACATGAAGCTTAGCCCGGAGGAGTGTAGGGATAGGGCAGAAAAAAGCCTGGCTCTAACCGGAATCGGACCTGACCTATATGACCGGTCGCCGTTTGAACTGTCCGGCGGGCAGAAAAGGCGGGTTGCAATAGCCGGGGTTTTAGCAATGAACCCCAGGATTTTAGTATTAGACGAGCCTACCGCAGGGCTTGACCCGGCAGGAAAAAAAGAACTAATCACGCTACTTAAAGATATCAAGAAAAAAATCCCGGTAGTAATCATGGTCTCGCACAATATGGACGAGATCGCCGAGTGCTGCAACAAAGTAGCGGTTTTATCCGAAGGGAAGGTAATGGGCGTATTTTCGCCTAGAACGCTATTTGGAAGCTACGAGCTTATCCACTCGCTTGGCCTGGAGCTCCCCGTAGCATGCGAAGCTGCGCTTAAGCTTAAAAATATGGGAATAGACCTGCCTCAAAGCATACTAACGGAAAGTGAGCTTTTAGAAGAGCTTAAGAAATGGGAGGGAAGAAGATGAATGATGTAGCATTCGGTCAGTATTATCCCGTTTCGTCGCTTATGCATAAACTGGACGCAAGAACAAAATTCCTCGCAATGATAGCATTTATCGTGCTTATGTTTTTCGTGGATTCTTTTGTAGTTTACGGCATTGTTGCGTTCTTTCTTTTTTTTGTTATCCTAATTACGCGCGTGCCTTTCTTTAGAGTGGTAAGAAGCATAAAGGCAGTGCTGTTTCTACTGCTCTTTACATTCATTTTTACTGCTGTATTTTCTAAAGGCCTTGGCGCTGAAGCAGAAACCACCACCTACGGCTTTTATATAGAATACGGGATTTTTACTATTTGCGGGAGCGGGCTTATAGCCGGAGCAAAGCTCGTCTGCAGAATTTTGCTTTTAGTTTTAGGCCCGGCAATTATGACTTTTACAACAACTCCGGTGGCTCTAGCCGACGCTATAGAGCATCTGCTGACGCCATTAAAACTTCTTTTCATTCCAATCCACGAATTTGCAATGATTATGTCTATCGCATTGAAGCTCATTCCTCAGCTTATGGACGAGACCGTAAAAATCATGAACGCGCAAAAAGCGCGCGGGGCTTCCTTTGACCACGGCAATATCTTTAAAAGAGCGCTTGCTCTTCTTCCGGTTTTAATACCGCTTTTAGTTTCATCTTTTCGCTTAGCTTCTGACCTAGGCGACGCAATGGAGTCTAGGTGCTACCACGGAGGGAAGAGAACGCGTCTTAAAAGGATGAAGTACGGCCTATTGGACCTACTATTCTGGGTGCTATTTATCGCCTTTTATTTCGGAGTGCTCCTTTTAACG